>NZ_JAFQSO010000004.1 GCF_017409525.1 Methanobrevibacter sp.
TTCATCCGCTGATGGAAAAGCACACCTTAGAACTGGTTTGAAAGTTACCATGCAAATAAATGGTAAAACCTACACAGGAAAAACCAACTCTAAAGGACAAGTGTCATTCAACATCAAAATAACTAAGAAAGGCAAATACACAGCCAAGATTAGTTATGCCGGTGACCAGACATACAACTCTGCAAGCAAATCTGTAAAAATAACAATTAACTAGTGAGATTAAATTCTCACTATGATTTTTCTTTTTTTAATCGACTATCAAACATTAACGATTGCATTCATTCATATTCTAATAAGGAATTTGAAACCATGACTAAAATGGAATTTGATTTAACAGATTGACAAATTGAAAATATCAAAGTAAAAGAAATTTTATGATAATTATTTCTAGAGAGACACTAAGTATGTGATATTCACATTACATTTAAATCATTACCATACATATAATGAGTAAGAATAATCCCCATATTCCCTTGTTGCCTGTGAAACATTGCTTGCTTTTGAAAAATCACCGGAACTGGCCAATACTTTCCCATCCAAAACATCATTCTCACAAAACCTATAATTTTTCAGATTCAATGTGTCAAACTTTTCCTTGCAGATATCCGAAACCTCCTTAATCGATTTTTTTGAATTCTTATTATCCTTTAGGATATCGGAAATTCTTCCTATAAAACTTTTATCTGTGAAATTAACCTTTCCCGATAACGTTTCCATGATATCCTGACTTGTTTTAAAATCTAGAGTGTCATAAGAATAATCTGGAGAGGGCATGGATATTACAGTGTTTACAATAAAGATAGCCATCAAAAGAATTGATATTGCCAATATTGACTCTATTAAATAAAAACTTCCTTTTTCATCTGTCATAAATGAGAATAGGATTTTAAAATATTAAAAAAATAGTAAAGTGTGCAAAAATTAATTTGCACGAATGTGTTTTATCACTTTTTCCTTTTTAGCGATAGCCGCATCTGAAGCCTCTTGAACCTTTTGCTTCATTTCTTCAAAGTCTTCAGGGGTTGTTTCACCAACCAACTTTTTGATTTTGGTATAAGCCGCTTCCCTAAATAGAGGAACCAATTTTTCTTCAGTTGAATCCTCTTTTATCAGGATTGGCTCGCCGGAGTTGTTGACCTCACCAATCTCAGATATTGCAACATCATATTTGGAAACTGCCTTTTTGATATCTCCGACAATTTCCGGAGGTGCAATCAGCATCAATGAATCGGTTGACACACCCAATGGATCGATATTTAAAGTTTCAAGCATGTTCAATACATTTGGCGCAACCATCTGCCTTATTTCCTTTTCATAAAACTCAAGACCGACACCGGTTGTATTTGATATCTCATGAGCATCTCCCCTAAGACCACCGTTTGTTACGTCAGTCATTGCATGGATGTCTTTTACAAGGTCAGCTTCAAACAATGCATGTGATGCCTGAACGAAATTGACGTTCATTGTATCCCATACGACATCGAAAAATCCATTGTAAAGTGCAGTTGTTGTAATTGTTCCTCCACCGGAACCTTCTGTTAATAAAATGACATCCCCTTCAGTCGCTCCTTTTCTTGCGGTTGGAGGATATGCTGATACTCCCACACTTCCAACAGCTGATACGAATCTGTCGCCTAAAACCATGTCTCCGCCGACACGCAATGTACTTCCCGCAACTATTGGAACATCCACAAGCTCTGAAACTGCCGCAACACCTGCTGTGAAATCGAATATTTTTGCAACATCACCATCATCTGCAAGGTGAACATCACTCAAGATGGCTACCGGGTCTGCCCCCATTACGCAAACATCCCTGAGTGTTGCTCTGGTTACATGAAAACCGCCTAAAAACGGATATTCACTTAAACGTGAGTGGATTCCATCAACGGCAGTTGTAATGTAAACCTCATCGTTTTTGACTGGGGCCTTCACGACTCCACCATCGTCCTGCTCTGACGGGTTTACCAGTGATGCAGTATTTGTTGATGATACAATTTCTGCAATCTTTCTGTGAACGAAGAAGTCCCCGGCTCCACGGGATCCGACTCCCATCTCGCCCATGAGCACATCAGCCTTGTTAACACTGGCTATTTCCTTTAAAAACTCATCATCACTTTCCTGTAATTTTAAAGTGGTTGAAACTTCATCAATTACTGCCTTTGCCATTTCATAAGAATTTTCTTCTGAAATTTTCTTGTATTCTCTTATTCTAACAGCCAAAATTTCTGCTAGGTCATCATAATCATAATCATCAATTCTTGCTCTTACAAATCCTTCAATATCCATAATCAAATCTCCAAATCAGTGAAATTTTTCAAAATCTTGAGTCCAGCCACCCCGCTCTTTTCCGGGTGAAACTGTGTAGAAAACAAATTATTCTGAGATAAGCTGGCTACCACATCACCACCATACTCGCAGACTCCAGCAATGATATTGTCATCGTCCGGGACCACATGATAGGAGTGAACAAAGTAGAAAAACTCTCCGTCAATGCCTTGCAAAATTGGTGAATCATTGACAACATTCAATTTGTTCCAGCCCATGTGAGGTATTTTCACTCCTTCAGGAAGCAATTCAACATGCCCCTTGAATAAGTCCAGACCTTTAATGCCAGGAGACTCTTCGCTTTCGCTCATCAACACCTGTTGGCCAAGGCAAATTCCCAAAAACGGCTTATCATCACCGACATGTTCTCTTATAACATCTTCAAATGGCTTTAGGTTTTCCATTGCGCTTCCAAAAGCTCCAACACCTGGCAAAACCAAATATTCGCTATTGGCTATTATCTCCTTATCGTCAGTTATCTGAAAGTCACATCCAATCTTTCTAAATCCATTGGAAATGCTTTTAAGGTTTCCGCTTTTATAATCTATAATCGTTATCATTCGTCCAACCACCCGATAGCTGATCTAATCATTCCTCCAAAGTCTGAAAAGACAATTTTATCAGTTCCAAGGGTTTTTGAGTGGGCATCAAGCTCTGCAACAACATGAGTGTAGCCCAAATCCTTTAGAGGCTCCACCAAACGAGGCCCATCGGTTACAGCAACAGATTCTGTGTCAAATTCCTCAATCGGGAATGCATGAGGAACTCCGAATACGACAATCAAATCCAAATCCTTATCTTTCAGGTATTCAGCAGCCCTGTTTGCAGTTATGGGATACTCGTCAAGGCCTCCTGTAATAAAATCCGGTTCGATGTCAAGCTGATTCTTGATGTTTACTGCATGCTGCCTGATTCTTGGAAGGCCTATGTTCTCATCCAAATTGGCCACGAAAACAGGCCTGTTGTCAGGGTTGATTTTTCTATAGTCAAAATTTATGATATCTGAAAATAAATATGATGTTTCCTTTTTAACGTTCAGGACAAATGCGACTTTCTTATTATCCTTCAGTGCATTGACTACCCTTTTTGCAACGCTTTCCTTTGAATCACCGAAATTAGGTTTGATATACTTACCCTGTGCCATTCCACGAGTCTTTTCAACTTCAGTTGCCTTTTCAAGCATTTCAATTTGCCTGTCTGCCTCCTCTCTAGGTATTACACCGCATTCAACGGCAGCATCTAAAACCATTATCGCGCCGACAGTATTGTCGCCCTCGCCAGACCCCCCATGGGATTCGACTGGAATGACTGTGCACGGCAAGTCAGCAGTTGCAATCGCCTCCTTTAAATCCTCGCCGATAATCATGCTTGCGCATGTTCCCGCAATGCCCATCAATTTCGGATGGAACATGTCATAAGCTTCGACTAATGTGTCGACTAGTTTTTCACCGGCACCCAATATGAAATCGTTTTCAGACATTCCTGTAGTTACTACACGCACACCATCGCTTTCTAAAAGTCTGGCTGTTCTAAAACAGCAGCCTGTAGGCCCGTGCATGACAATAACATCTACGTTCATATCCCTTAAAGTGTAAAGGGTAGCGGCAATTGGACTTGGTCTCGGATGCATATTTTTTTCACCTAACAAATTTTTAACAAATAAGTATTTTTAATTCTTAATTAATATAATTAATTAACAAATTCAGGGAGATTGCATTATGAAACTTGACGAGAAAATTTTGGAAGAAAAAATTAGGGAATACAGAAAAACAAAAAGCTGCTCCGAGTCAACCTTGATGGGTCTTTGCGAAACCGCCGAGATTGACATCACAGCTGATGAAATGACCAGATTAGGATGCGGATTTGCAGGCGGAATTGGAGGAACCTTTGATGAGGGAACCTGCGGTGCCGTCACCGGAGCATTGATGGCAAACGGGCTGATTTTAGATGATGTTAGCAAAATCAAAGCCAATGCAAAAGAAATTTTCAATGCCTTTAAAGACGAATACGGAACAGTGAGATGCGACAAGATAAGCGACCACGGCAAAGACAAATCCCCATGCGTCGACTGCTGCGTGTTCATTGCAAAGAAAGTTGCTGACTTGTTGGAGGAATAATCTGCTCGGTGAGTAACCTTAGCCAGAATTTTAGTAAAAAAAAATGATGTCCTCAAATCATATGCGAATAATCTTCATTTGAAGGGTTATATGATTTTGAGGAAACCTACCTAGAATTTATGGTTGAAAATGTAGTCCTCACAATGTTTTTTAAAGAAAGATAGATGATGCTTAAAAGGTGAAAGTAAGGAATATTAAGTAGTGTTTGAAACGAATATTTTACAGTAATTATTCAAAACAATGAAAAAAAAGAAAATATTAAAAATGATTTAAATTATCTACATTTCAATTGTTTGATTAAATATAGCATCATCTAAATCATCTGCTAAAACATCATCAAAGATATATACAACCGCTTTTGATGGAATGTCATTACCAGAAACATATGCAGAACCAGAAACTTTGATAGGTTGATCTTTAGGAACAGAATTCATATTCCAAACAAGAGGGCTCTTATCAATGATTGCACCTGAATCATCATAGAATACTACAACCATTTCTAAATAATCAAATTCTTTAGCCGCTTCTAAATTACAAGTAACTTTATACATACCATAGCCTTCATTATTAATTTTAAGGTCTTCAACGGTTAATTTATCACTATCATCCCCAAATCCAAAGAATCCAGCACTAACAACCGAAACACTCAAAATTGCAAGTATTAAACTTAAAATTAAAATATAACTTTTTCTCATTTTAAACACCCAATATTAATATGTTAATCATAATTATGATTTTTGATAATAAATAATTTTCCATTGTGTTTAAAACTAATATTTTAAAATGAATAATTCAAATGAAAATATAAACTCCCCATAGGATGGCCAGCAAAATAATGTTTAAAACCGTGAATACTGCCAGATACCTGATTTTAAACTCATCATATTCACGAACAATGATTTTATACGAAATCAAGTTTGCCATGGATGCTACAAGTGTTCCAAATCCGCCAATATTGATTCCAACGATGATAGCTTCATAGTTTGTGCTGAAACCGCTGAGCAATATTGCGGCAGGAACATTTGAAATTACCTGGGATGCAACCACACCCCACAACACCTCATTTCCAACGATTGACTTGGTAAACAATGAACTGAAAAACGGAATATTTTCAAGATTTCCAAACAAAATGAAAAGTGCAATGAATGTCAAAAGCAAGTAGTAATCGACACCAAGAAAAACCCTTTTAAAGAAATTTTTGCGATTAAACCTGATTTTTTTCATTTCTGGCAACTCAATATCATCCCGCGGGACAAATAACAACAATACAAATAAAAATATCACAGATGCAATGATATAAGGAAGCAGCAGTAGGAAAAATGACTCGAATGAAATGTTGGAGACAGTGTACATCACGATATTATGCGGAGCGCCGATAGGAAGAACCATGCATCCGACATTAGCGGCAATCGTCTGCAAGCTGACTGTAAATACCGCCAAATCAACCCTATTGACTCTTCTTAAAGCCAAAATGGAAAATGGTACAAAAATAATTAAAGACACATCGTTTGTGATGAATATGGAACTGATAAAACATGTGAAAACCAAAACTAAAACAAGACCTCGAGCGTTTCCAATTTTTCTCAGCAATTTACGGACCAAAATCTCAAAAAGGGATAAATTCTTTAAGACCTCAACAATGACCATGATTACAAAAAGCAATATGACCGTTTCCCAATTGATGTAATATACATAATTAAAACTTGGATGGACGAAAAAACAAGAAACAATAGCTAATATTAATGATATTGAAAATATTATCTCTTTTTTAAAAAAATCAAAGCTTTTATCAACTAAATTAGGCATAATATCTGTTTAAGCTAATATTTTTAAGTTAATCTGCCTCTTCATCCAATGTTTCCAGAAGAAAACTTACAGGCCTGAAGCCGTCATTGCAGGATATCATGGCCGATTTCTTATTTTTCATCCATCCCCCATAGAAATCCTCAGCGCCATTGGCCAATGCAAGCACAAAGGGTGAAACGCTCTCCCATGCACTGTCACAGAAATTATCTGGTTTTTGCCAACCGTTAGCTATGAAAACATCACCCTCTTCAACATCACATTCATGTTCCAGAGGATTTTCATATTTCTCAATCAAATCATCATGCCTCACTTTCCTAACAACAGAGATTTTTACCTTATACAAGCCCATCACCTAACCACATATTTGTTTACATATTATATAATCTAGATTAACAACTGCTAAAATCCTTCACTCCAATTAACATTAACTGCAAGGATTTAAAAAAACGAATCCAAAAAAGCTTTGGGATATATATCCTCAAAAGAAAACAGACTTGAAAACCAAAAACCCAACCGTTAATGTTAAAAAAATAATTAAAAGAAGAATTATCCTCTTGTAACGATGCTTATGATATCGCCGTCTTTCAGCTCATAGTCACTGGCGACACGCATGTTCTTTCTTGCATCCACTGCATGCATGAACTTATCTCCAATATCTGTGTGGACAATATATGCCAGTTCACGTGGAGTTGAGCCCTTAGGAACCAAAAATCCATCAGGCAGGACATTGCCCTTTTGGTCAGTGTATTTATGCTCATCCTGAACAGGATAGACGACAATCCTGCCAAGCAATTCGAAGACTGCATAGTTCAATGCATCCTGAACCCCAGTGCTGCCGTATTTATCCAATATGCTGGTTTGAATATACTCCAAACCTTTGCGTTGGGCTTCAGACAATTCTTCAGGTTTCAGGATTTCAAAATGGTCATCACCGGGCAAATAGCTAATCAAGCCGCTTTCTGCAGCCTTCACTAGTGCAAGCTCTGAACCTGCAGAGGTTGGAATCACGTTCGGATACTTTTCCTTGATTCTTTCGATGTTTGCAGCTGAAGTCGGCAGGTCCGCCTTGTTTGCAATAATCATCATCGGCTTTGCAATGTGCAGAATGTTGCGTGTAAGCTCAATCAAGTCTTCTTCTTCCCATTTGTTGTAATCTGGCTCGATTGTTCTTCTGGCCTCAATGATGTCCTCAATAGCTATTCCTGTTCCGGACAATTGGTCAAACAACACTTTTGAAATGTCAAGGTGCTCGGCACCTACCTTTCTCACAAGCCTTACCCAATTTTTGGACAGTATCCCATACATCCACATTACAATCTCGTTTTCAAGAAATTCCAGATCATCAAGCGGGTCGTGGCTTCCAGCATCGACCGGATTTCCCTCAAGGTCTGTTGAGCCTGAAGCGTCAATGACATTAATAAACACTTTGGCCTGCATCAGTTCATCTAAAAACTTATTACCCAATCCTTTTCCTTCGTGCGCTCCAGGAACTAATCCTGCAACGTCAATCATCTCAATCGGCAATAATCTTTTTCCATCGACACATATGGAATTATGGGGATTGCATATGACGCCCAGTTCCTTACATGGGCAATCCTTAATAACGTGAGCAACCGCCTTATTCGCATCAATTGTTGTAAATGGATAGTTTGCCATTTCAACCCCCGATGCTGTTGCTGAATTGAAAAAAGATGATTTTCCTACATTCGGTTTTCCACAAACTGCAATTTGAAGCATAATAATCACTTTATTTCTAATGACATCATAATTTTTGTTTTTAAAATTATATATAGTTTCAGAAAGTAAATACTATTCAATGAAAGATGAAGAGATTGACCGTCCATCAGCTATGAAAGTTCGCCAGGGAATCCAGGATGCGATAACATATTCATTGCCGGACAAAAAATTCAGTGAAAAGAACATTGATTTAGTGGAAATTGACATCGAATTGAAGAATCTAGGCTGGAACTTCCACAATTACCGCATATTAAATCTAACCGACATTCATTTGGGCCAATGGATTAACCCAAAATATCTAGATGACCTTGTAGACTATGCGAATACATTAAATATCGATTTGATTACATTGACCGGCGACTATTTCTCATATGTCATTGACGAATATATTGAATCGCTGCAGAATTCCTTGAAAAGACTGAAAGCCCCCGACGGCAAGTTGGGAGTTTTGGGAAATCATGACCACTGGATGGGAGCTGAAAAGGTAAGAGATATTTTCAAGGCTGCAGACATCGTTGATTTGAGCAATGATGTAAAAACATTCGAAAAAAATGGGGATTGCTTGAATGTTGCAGGCGTTGATAGCTGTACTGTCTGTGCTGATGATTTAGATAAGGTAATTTCCAAACTGCCGGAAGATGTTCCTACAGTATTGCTTGCCCATGAACCTGATTTTGCAAAAGAATCATCCAAAACTGGGCGGTTTGATTTGCAGATTTCTGGCCATTCACATGGAGGACAATTCATCATTCCCTCATTTGAAACCACCCCTTTTAGAGGGCCGAATTCAACAAAATACCCTGTTGGGCTTTATAATGTAGAAAATATGATTCAATACACAAGCAAGGGGCTTGGAACAAATTCGTTTAGAATAAGAATCAACTGCAAACCAGAGATTACTATAATTACCCTTAAAACCGATAAAAAACAAAAGATACCCTTAAAATGAATAAAGTAAAAACTGATGATTAAAATGACTGGAAAAATTTTTATTATTGGAATTGGCCCGGGCTCAAGCGAATATTTAACCAAAAAAGCCATCGATACTGTAAATGAAAGCGATTACACTGTCGGAAGCACAAGAGCAATTGAACTGTTTGGAGATGTTGAAGGAAAGATTGCATTCAATGTGAAAGACCTGTTGGACAAGCTCGAGGAGGGAGTTCAGCTGGCATGTGACGGCAACACCGTTTCAATATTGTCAACTGGAGATCCTGGTTTTTCAGGAGTCCTGAATACTGTCTTAAGACTTTCGGATGAAAATGGATTTGATAAGGACAAAATTGAAGTGATTCCGGGAATCAGTTCGCTCCAGCTTGCGGCAGCAAAATGCCACATCCAATGGGACAATGCCAACGTGATGACCTTCCATGGAAGGGAAAACATCGAAGACATCCTTCCAGTCATAAACAACGGAAAGACAACAATTGCGCTTCCTTCAAGAAAAGTGAAGGACATGGCCCAGTTCCTGCTTGACAACGGCGTTGAGCCGGCACGAAAAGTTGTTGTCTGTGAACGTCTAAGCTACCCTGATGAGCAAATTGTCGAATCCACTTTAGAAGATATTGCCGAAAGCGAATTTACCTATATGTGCATTATGGTAATATATTAAGACAATTTATTCCCAAAATTCATTTTAAAAGTTATTTATCATTTATTTTTAAAATTAAAGCTTAAATATTCTAGAAATCATACTTTGATTGTTGATTTTGAAAAATTAACGTCAAGGTAGATACTATGAATATTAAAATAAACACCATATGTTTCATTTTCCTATTTGTTTTTTTAATATCGGCAGTTTCCGCTAGCGATTTTGAAAATGGAACATTGAAAGCTATCAAACAGTCTGATTCAAATCAGGAATTAAGTAAGGTAAACAATGTAAAAACGGACAGTTTGGGTGCCGAGCAGACCCCCGAAAAAGTCTACTTGACCGCACCCGACGTTAAAATGCATTACAAGGATGGAAGCATATTTAAGGTTACTCTTAAAGACAAAAGCAAAAAGGCAATAAGCAACGTTAAAGTTAAAATTGCAATAAACGGAGTGACCTACAGCAAGGTAACCGACAAAAAGGGAACAGCATCAATCAACTTGAATTTAAAAAGCGGAATCTACAATGTCTTAACGACATTTGAGGGAACAAGCAAATATTCAAAACAGAGCGCCAAAAGCACTGTAATAATCAAAAGCACAATAAAGTGCAGCGACTTCACAAAATACTATAAAAACACAGCCTCCTATTTTGCCACATTCTATGACCAAAAGGGAAAGCTTTTAAAGAACACAGCAGCAAAAGTTAAATTAAACGGCAAGACATATTCCATAAAAACCAATGCAAAGGGCGTTGGAAAGCTAGCCATTGACCTAAAACCGGGACAATACAGCATTTCCGTGACAAACCCAAAAACCACTGAAACCATAACAAAAACCGTCAACATCAAATCATTGATTGAGACAAATGATCTGACAGTCAATGAAAGCCAAACCGCCAAATTCAATGTGAAAATTTTAAATAGCTATGGAAAAGCATCGCCAAACAAGAAGGTAACGATAACTGTCAACGGCGAAACCTATACGAAAACCACCGATAAAAGTGGAATCGCAACATTGAATCTGAATTTAGATGCCGGAAAATACACAATAACAACAGAATATTCAGGACTTAAATCAATTAACACGATAACAGTGAATAAACTTATAAAAACATCGAAATTCATGCATACAATTCTGATTCCCGATTATGTCAATGTGACTGCCCCATATGTATTTAAAAACTCCCAATATTCTCTAAAAACCGGTTCGAATGGAATAATAAAAATGCCGAAAAATGAGGTTTTCACTGTTGAAATCGGCAATGAAATCTATTTGTTTTCAACCTCCAAAATCGGAGGCATCGATTCCACGGTAATCGGATACAACAATTATCTGATTCCTTTAGACGGAAGCGGAATTAAAAGCAATGTGAATAGAAACAATCTAAAAGACAATGGAATAGTGATTTCAAAAATAGACGGATTTACACAAATAGACTATCAGTCAAACACCAGCGACAATGTGGAACTGTTCGGCATGTATGCAGACAAATACCTCACCAATAGCGAAACAATAACATACATGCAAAATGACCAAATCACAGCCAAAATTAATTTCCAAACATACAGCTTTGATGAAACCGGCCTGAAATACAGTCTGGCAAAATACTATCAAAAATCAATGAATGACTTCAACACAAAAAGCTATGATGAAATCACCAACCACAATGCCGCTTCAATCAGATTTGCAAACTCCAATATTCCTGTAGAATTCACGTATTACGGCAAGAGTATTGCAGGCTATGTCTCCAAAGAGGATTTGATTACCCAATTTACAGTCAATGGAAAACAGGAACTTGAAAAAACGGAAACTATAAGCTATGGGCTTGACATGAAATACCGCAGAAGCCTTGGCTTTGAATTCCTTCAAAGCTACAGCATTATTAACGAGAAGATTACTGCAGACACATTGCAAAATTGGGTTTCCATGAATTCAAAATACTTATCAAGATTTGGCGTGATGAATGTCTATGGAATGCATTTGGCCTCACTTCAAACAGCATGGATGGCAGACGAACTGGCCGATAGCTATTCCAAGGAATTTGAAGTGACCTGGAAGAGAGATAATGGGGTTACAATATTGGGCGGAATAAATCTTGAAAACACTTATCTAAACATTCTGGATGCAGACATGGGAATGAAAGTTAGTGGAAATGAGAAAAATGCCGTATTGTTTAGACTGATTAATTCCATGAACCTGCCGAACCTGGAAGATTATTCCCTATCACAGGTCGCCTGGAGATTTATGGACAACACTACAAATTCACAGGACAACATATTAAATGCAATATTGAAAAATAAGTTCAGCATGGCACAATTGGGAGAAATGATTTACATTTTCTCTGAAGACGGGACAAAATCTGCAATCATGCTCAACTCAACAAGCGGTGTTGCAAAGGTTATATTAAGTCAAAACAATACTGTTTACAAAGGGTCATTGATAGCCACATCCGGAGATTGCTGCAGTGTCGGAATAGTTCCAAAGGACATTATTTCAGGAATCAGAAATCTTTTAAACTCGTTCAATGATGGAATTAACGGTTTGTCTGACATTTTGGATAACTTGCATCCCTTAAGCGTTCTAGCATATTATGGAATTAAGCTAGTATTGGAAAAAACCTTGCAGGGAGCTTCATCAGCATGCCTAGGCCTATTCTCCACAATGGCAGTAATACAAAATGCAGGAACCATATTCAGAGACAATGTAGTAAATCAAAACGACTGGCATAAGCTTATGGATACTGTGGCATTTACAAGGCCAGGTTATCTGCAGGGAAAGAAGATATACAATATTCCAAACGATGAGGGAGGCTATGACTACATTGAAGTGAAAATCAATGGCGATTTGAGTCTAGACAGGGACAATGCCGTATACATAAGCAATGGAAACGTGAGAAAACTAACTAGGCAAGAGACATACGACTACTTTAGCGACGAATACTGGACCCCAATAAGCATGCCTACACAATATTGGGACGACAGCTGGAAGGAGATAATGTAATGGAAATAATTGAATACTATAAAAAACAGCCCAGAATAATTCAGATTTTAGATATCGCATTCATAATCTGCTTTGCATATGAAATCATCCTAATTGCGCAAACCAACTCCATGAACTATGCAATCGGATTCATAATGCTAGTAATCTTATTCATAAATAGTGTTGTAAGACTTAAAAATTAGTTAAAAGTTAAAATAATTTAATATTTTAACTTATTTATTTTTTTAAAGCTGAATAGCTTCTTGAGTTACTTCATCGTTATCCTCATCATCATACAGGATGTGAGCGAACTTCAATAATTTTTCCTCACCTTTGACCTCATCCTTAAACAACGGAACTTCAGCTATATGCTGGTCAGGGAACTTCTGGTCGATTAAAGCCAAACGTTTTTGCTGCAACTTATGTCTTGAATGGCAGAAATCACAATCGCAGATATCAGGCATTACCTGATTGACGATGACACTGTCAACAGTGATATCATGTTTTCCGAGAGCTTCGAGTGCCCTTTCAGATTCGTAGATGGACATCTCCTCTGGAATTACAACCATCTTGAATGTTGTTCTGTCCGGATCGGATAAAACCTTTTTGGCCTTATTGATCTCATCCTTGGTTCTTTTCAAATCTTCAGAAGTTTGAGGGTCATCCACCGCTTCCATGAACGGCATGATTTTTTTAAGCGCATTGGTTGCAGTGCCCAATTTTGCTTTTGCCATCATCAATTTGCCTACCCATGAGTCCATTACTTCCGGGAAGGACAATAATCTTAATGTGTGTCCTGTCGGAGCAGTATCGAATACGACAACATCATATATGTCTGAATTCATCACGGCCATGAACATCTCAAATGCGGCAGCCTCATCAGCACCAGGGGAGGATGAAGCCATGTCCAATTGGTCAGTCAAAAAGTCCATGCCCAACAGCCCATTATCTTCGGAAGGGTTATTGGCTTTTCGCACTTCCAAAGCGGCTTGCTTTTGAGCCATTGCCTCATCTGGATCAATTTCAACAGCGAATAAATTAGTTTTAATTTCACGAGGATAGTTATCAATCGGAACCTCCAAAGAATCTGCCAATGAATGAGCAGGGTCAGTTGACACGATTAAAGTCTTTTTACCTTGTTCAGCCAACCACAAGGCAGTGGCAGATGATACGGAAGTTTTTCCAACCCCTCCTTTTCCGCCTACAAAAATGAATGTTGTTTTATCTTTATTAAATTTAAAATAATCTCTAAATGCCATGAAAATTGCCTCCATTAAACTTACTTTTAGTTACTAAATGCTATTTTAATTTTTCATACTATATAAATTTAGTTATTACAACATTACATTAATGAAGACCTACAATAATTAATAAACATCAATTGGATTCCACACACTTTACAACCAAAACCAAACAAAATATTGAATTGTTAAATGATTTTAACGAATTTTTTTCATTGGCATACTATATAAAAAAATTTATTAATTATATTATATAAAAAGTCAATTGTCAAAAAATATAAGGTGAAACCATGAGTTTAGAAGAAACTAAAGAAAAACTTGCTGTAAAACATGATGAAAGGAAAGTAAAACTTGAAGAAAAAAGAGCACAAGCCAAAATCAATCGTGAAGAAAGAAAATTAAGTTTAAAAGAAGCTCACACCGACAAAAAAATAGCTTCCCATATCGAAAAAGCGATTAAGAAAATTTATAAAGCTGAAGATGATGCAGATAAGGATATCATTAAATTATTAGATGCTGTTGATAAAGAAATTGAAGAAGATGAAGAAAAACCTATTGAATTCATCATATTCAAAGCTGAAAATAAATTAGAAGAAATCTTATTAAATACTCAATTAAAAATGCTAAAGGCTAAAAATGAGTTAATCAAAAATCTTGAAAAAGATATGGAAAAAGTGGCTGAATTGGTATCCCTCGAAGAAGACCTTGCAGTTGTCAAAGATGAAATGGATGAATTCACAACTCTTTTAGATGAAAGAATTGACATTGAAAAAGAAACTTTAGACATAAAAGCTAAAGAATAATTAATTTTCAAAGAAAATATCATTGAAATTTTATTTCAATGATTTTTCGTTTCTTATTTTGAATAAATTTGTTCAAACTGTATCACGCAGTTTTGAAATCCCTTTCTTACTAACTACTTTATCAATTCCTGAGTTCTTTATCATTCTAAAGCATATCGGGCAAGGTTCTGCATCTTCTATTTCCACCCAAGATTCATCCTCATACTTTTCTCCGGCTAGAAAAATGGTTGATCCAAGCATTTCATTTCTGCTTGCGCTAATCATTGCATTCTGTTCGGCGTGGACTGAAAAACAATCATTATAGTTGCCTGAATTGGATGGAAGGTTCATTCTTTGACAGTCCCCCCTATCACAGCAGTTCTCCTCACCTCTTGGATTTCCATTATAACCTGTGCTTATTATTTCATCATTATTTACTATTACCGCCCCATAACGTCTTTTTAAACAAGTGCTTCTTTTTGATACCGCAAGAGCAATTGCAAGATAATACTCATTTTTGCTCATACGACTTTCATTTATTGATTTTTCATCTGCCATATCTTTATCTCCTTTCCTTAATTGTATTATTATTTCAAACCTTTATAAATCATAGCTGAATTAATGAACCATAAAATAAACTGCCGCTATGCTTGGCAGTATAATAATGATTGTATTACGAATCATCCTAAAGCGATGTATTTTCCACTCTTTCGGCGTCAATTCCCGAGTTTTTGGAGTTTTCAAAACACTCATAATAATTGTGGCTGACAGGAAAATGAAATATGCATTGATTAGAAACAGATATCCCGCACCAAGGAGCATGTCCCATCTGCCGTTTGCAATCGAATATCCGCAGGTGCATAG
This sequence comes from Methanobrevibacter sp., assembly GCF_017409525.1. Classification (NCBI taxonomy): domain Archaea; kingdom Methanobacteriati; phylum Methanobacteriota; class Methanobacteria; order Methanobacteriales; family Methanobacteriaceae; genus Methanobrevibacter; species Methanobrevibacter sp. The sequence continues at coordinate 15,448 of NZ_JAFQSO010000004.1, forward strand.
TGGCGGCATAAGTGCGGTTGCAATTGCAACACCAGGAATAACAGTGCTAACCTTGTCCTCTCTGGTTTGTCCGATGATTCCTGCAATCCCCCCGAAAAAGGCAATCAGCACATCAAAGAAAGTCGGTGAAGTTCTTGCCAGCAATTCTGCAGTCGGTGCTTTAACCGGAGAGAGAAGAAAATAAATCATGGCGGCACCGACACTGATTGCAATCTGCAATCCGAAACCGACCATATGATTGCGAAGCAGCGGATAATCGTTGGATACGCTTGCATATGCAGAAGCAAGAATGCTTCCCATTAAAGGTGAAATCAGCATTGCCCCAATAATTACCGCTGTTGAACTCATGTTGAGGCCGACAGATGCAATTACCATTGCACAGACCAATACGCACATATTCGTTCCGGTGACTCGACCCCCATCCAGAAGACGTGTACGTATCTCCTCATTTGATGCCTTATCCTCTGATAATGAGAATGCCTTTTTGATTTTTTCCTTTATTGTTTCATTTCTATATTTATCCATATTCATATTTCCATTTCCTTACCTCTAATGACACATTACACTTAAGAATACTGCCCATCCGAACATCATCTGATGTGTAAATCCCTTGAAAACATTCAGTTCAATAATTTCAATATTATTATCCCTATTAAATAATTAGATGTTAATAATTAATTAAATTAATTGCAACATTTTCACAGGACAAATTTGTGAATATCCAAGTGGGATTTCATGCTAACAATCACCACTATTGAACATGAATTACCTGATGTAGACAAACCGGTTCTACATATTAATATATTAATCAATAATGACATATTATTTAATGTATGAATGATGAAGGCTGGTGAAAATATTAGTGAAATTCCAGATATAAACTTAGAAAAAACTAAAACAGACATTGTTGAATTCATTAAATCCAAAGTTGATGAATCCAAAACTGACGGAATTGTTATTGGTTTAAGCGGAGGAATCGATTCGACCCTTACAGCTTACCTGGCATGCAAAGCCGTTGGAAAAGACAATGTATTTGGAATTATCATGCCATCCACAACTACACCAACAGAAGACAAACTTCACGGAGTCGAAATTGCACAAATTCTGGAAATAGACTATAAGGAAATAGCTATCGACAGTATTTTAAATGAATTCCTGCAAATGACACAACTTGAAGAGAATGATTTGGCTATAGGAAACCTAAAAGCTAGAATCAGAATGTCAATCATTTACTATTTCGCAAATCAGAAAAACTACCTAGTTAGCGGAACAGGCAACAAAAGTGAAATTCTCATCGGTTACTTTACCAAGCACGGGGACGGCGCATGCGATATGGAACCGATTGGAGATTTATACAAAAGTGAAGTTTTCAAATTAAGTGAATATTTAGATGTTCCAGAAGAAATTGTCAAAAAGCCTCCACGTGCAGGTTTATGGGAAAACCAAACCGATGAGGAGGAAATTGGAATGAGCTATGATTTACTTGATCAAGTCCTTTATCTCTACACAGAAAAAGATATGAAAAATACTGAAATAGCTGAAAAATTAAGTATTTCAGTAGATGACGTTGATATGATTATTACAAAAATTATTAGGAGCAAACACAAAAGTAAAGTTCCTGAAATTCCTTTAAAAACAATAGCATAATGGTGATTTAGTGAGCGAAAATATAGAAAAAAAATGGCAAAAAAAGTGGGCTGATGCAAAAATATTTGAATCAAACCCAGATGAAAGGGAAAAACTGTTCCTTACAGTAGCTTTCCCATACCCTAGCGGAGCTATGCATATCGGTCATGGACGTACATATACTGTTCCCGACGTTTATGCAAGATTTAAAAGAATGGAAGGCTATAACGTGCTATTCCCTATGGCTTGGCACGTGACCGGCGCTCCGGTTATCGGTATAGCTGACAGAATTAAAAGAAAAGACCCTTGGACATTGGATTTGTATGAAAGAGTTCATGGAGTTCCAAAAGAAACCTTGCCAAAATTAGAAGAACCAGAATTTATTGTAAAATACTTCTCAACCGAATATCACGAAGTAATGGAAGAAATGGGTTATTCTATTGATTGGAGACGTGAATTCAGAACAATTGACCCAACCTACAAGAAGTTCATCGAATGGCAAATTACCACATTACACGATAAGGGTTTAGTTGCAAAAGGAGAACACCCCGTAAAATACTGTCCAAACTGTGACAATCCAGTTGGAGACCACGATTTGCTTGAAGGCGAAGGAGTGGGTGTCAATGAATTAACCCTTTTAAAATTCCCAATTGAAGATAAAATCCTTGTAACCGCAACATTAAGACCGGAAACCATCGTTGGAGCAACCAACATCTGGTTGAATCCTGATGTTGAATATGTGCTTGTCAATGCAGAAGGAGAAAATTGGGTCATTACAAAAGAAGCTCACTACAATTTACAGCACCAAATTAAAGATTTAGAAATTATCTGCGAAATCAATCCTAACGATTTAATTGGAAAAATGGCTAAAAACCCATTCACTGGCGATGACTTGCCAATCTTCCCGGCCAGTTTTGTAAGCGCATCCTACGGTAGCGGAGTTGTATTCTCAGAACCTGCCGATGCACCGGCAGACTACATTGCACTCCAGGATTTAAAAAATAATGAAGAGCTAATAGCTAAATACAACTTGGAAGGCATTGTTGAAGACGTTCATCCAATCCCAGTATGTACCCTTAAGGGATACGGTGAAATTCCAGCAGCAGACATAATTGAAAGGCTTGGAATCACTGACCAAAACGATGAAAAATTACATGAAGCTACAAATGAATTATACAAGCAGCAACACAGCAAAGGAACAATCATTGAATCAATACCTGAATTTGGAGGCATGAAAGTTCGTTTTGCTCGTGAAGAGTTAAAAGACAAACTAATAGCAGACAATATGGCCACAATAATGTATGACTTCGCTGAAAGGCCAGTCGTATGCAGATGCGGAAACAATTGTGTCGTTAAGATTATGGATAATCAATGGTTCATGAAATACGGAAACGAGGAATGGACCGAAAAAACTTTAAAAGTCCTTGAAGGCGAAACAATCATTCCAAAAGAGCTTAAAAGCAACTTTGAATATTACATTAATTGGTTGGATGATTGGGCATGTTCCAGAAAAGTGGGACTTGGAACAAGACTTCCTTGGGATACCCAATGGCTAATCGAACCATTAACTGACTCTACAATTTACATGTCCTACTATACAATCGCCAAATACCTTAAAGACATGGACCCTGATGAATTAACACCGGCATTCTTCGATAAAGTCTTGCTTGACAAAGAATCCGGAGACATCAGCGTTCCTGCAGATAAAGTAGCTGAAATCCAAAATGAATTTAACTACTGGTATCCGCTTGACTGGAGATTGTCTGCAAAGGACCTGGTAGGTAACCACCTAAGCTTTTTAATGTTTACCCATAGCGCAATCTATCCTGAAGACAAATGGCCAAAAGGAACCGTAGTGTTTGGAATGGGCCTATTGGAAGGAAATAAGATGTCATCTTCAAAAGGCAATGTCATTCTTTTAAAAGATGCAATAAGAGATTACACCGCCGATGTGGTAAGACTTTTCCTGATGGCATCCGCCGAACCATGGCAAGACTTTGACTGGAGGGAAAAAGAAGTACTTGGAACCAAAAGAAGACTTGAATGGTTTAGGGAATTTGCGGCTAAAATTGAAGAAATGAAAGGCTCCGATCTGGATTTAAGCAATATTGAAAAAGTTGAATTAACCCGTACCATAGATTTATGGATGATAAGCCAGCTTAACCAGCATATCAAAAAATCAACCGAAGCACTGGAAGTGTTCCAAACAAGGCAAGCACTTCAGGAATCATTATTCTTGCTTAAAAAGGATGTTGACCACTACCTTTACAGGGTAAAACATTTGATTGATTCACAGGACCCTGCAATCATTTATGTACTATCAACAGTCCTTGAAGCTTGGATTAGGCTTCTTGCACCATTCACACCACACACCTCAGAAGAGTTATGGGCAAAATATGGTGGAAAGGGCTTTGTCAGCGAAGCCTCATGGCCTGTCTATGACGAGTCATCAGTGAGTGTGGAAATCGAAAAATCAGAGGAATTCGTGCAGAATGTCATAAAAGACATTACCCAAATCAAAAAAATGGTCAAAGAGGACATTTCCAAAGTGCACATTTATTTAGCTCCTGATTGGAAATGGGACTTATATAAAATAGCTGATGATGTTGGAAAACCAGATATCGGCCAAATTATGGGAAGGGCCATTGGCGCCAACATTTATGACGACAAAAAAGAGATAGCTGCAGTGGCCAAAAAGATTGGTCGTGAGATGACCAAAACCAAATACATCGGCAAAATCGATGAAGAGGAAATTCTCAATGATGCCCTAGACTACATCTGCGAAGAGATTGGTGAAGAGGTCCTCATTCACACTGACGATTCATACGACCCACAGAATAAGGCAAGAAACGCAATGCCTTATAAGCCTGCAATCTTTATGGAATAATTAATTTTATTCCTACTTAATTTTTTTAATAATATTAAAATAGTATTGTTTACAATATAGTTTTATATAAAAATTATTTCAATGATAAAAGGTGAATAAAATGGAAATTGGTGAAATTTTTAGTGATGCTTTTATGTATCCATTAAAAAACATTAAAGCTTTAGTTATTTATGCTATTTTAGGAATAATTGTTGGAATTGCATCAGCCGGAAGCATTGCTGGTATGAATGCAGGGATGTCAGCAAACAATTTACTTGCCGTTATTGGGTCAGGAATTATAGGAATAATTATCTCACTTTTAATTGGATTTGTAATTGAAGGTTATTTATTAGATGTCATTAAATTCGGTATCACAAGAGATGATGCGGCACCTGAAATTGATCTTATAAGACAATCCATAAACGGTGTAAAATTATTTATCATAACTTTAGTTTACTACTTAATCCCAATTATTATTAGTGCATTATTAGCAATATTCCTCGCAAATTGGCTATCAAGTCTAATAGCCGCCATCTTATTTATAATATTTGCATTTGCGGCATTTATGGGTCAATGCAGATTAGCTAAAACCGAAGATTTAATGTATTCTTTAAACATTGCAGGAGCTCTTGCAGACATTACAAAAATAGGAATTGTAAAAATTATAATATTCACAATTGTTGTTTTCATTGCCGCATTAGTATTAAGCTTAATCGGAACAGCAATTTCCCAATTGAACGCTGTTGTTGGCGGAATCATAATGGGCATTATAGGGATTTATCTTACTTTTGCTATTGCTAGAGCATCAGGTTTATTATACTCCTCAGTATAAATAAACCCTCTTTTTTCTTTTTTCTTTAGTATTCTAGGAGAGGCCTATGGCTAAATCATTAATTTCAAAAATAACAGGGTCCATTTTAAAGTTTACAAAACCAAAATATATGGACTCCGAAGAAAAAGTTAATGAATTTTTAGCTGAAAAATCAGAATCCAAACATGTGCGCAGCGTATTCAAAAGCAGTGAAATGAACGGAATGCAAGTGTTTAGATATGGAAACCCGAATTCCAAAAAAACTATCTTATATATGCACGGCGGAGCCTATGTGAATGAAATAAACATCCAACATCACTTATTTTGCTATAAGCTTTCTAAAAAATTAAAAGCATACATACTTGCACCAGCATATCCCCTTTCACCAAGTCACAGTGCTGCAGAAACCTTCGATTTGATAACCAGCCTGTACACTGATTTGATTAAAAATAGAGATGACATTACATTGATGGGAGATTCGGCAGGAGGCGGATTTGTCCTATCGTTTGCACAACACCTAAAAGCTGTAAATCTGCCCCAACCAAAGCATATCATAACCTTTTCCCCATGGGTTGACGTGTCAATGAGCAGCACCCCCTATGATAACGAAAACGACCCGATTTTAGGTGAAGTCGGCCTTCGTGAAATCGGAAAGAAATGGGCAGGCGATTTAGATACAAAAAACTATAAAGTAAGCCCCCTTTTTGGAGACAATGAAAATCTTGCAAAAACACTGATTTTTGCAGGCACAGACGAAATCTTTTACAAGGATATCAAAAATTACGTAGAAAAGCTTGAAAATGATGGTGTCTATGCAAAATTAATTACAGGCAAAGGAATGTTTCATATATATCCTCTATTCCCCATTCCGGAAGCAAGACATGCATTTAAAGAAATAAAAAAAGAGATGGATGATTAATCATCTCATGTATAAAATGTATTTTCCGAACTTCGGAATTCTATAGATTATAGCTGCTGTTATATAGCTTAATACAATCAATAAAACCCAAAGGATAATCGCCTTTACCGGTTCTGAATAAGGCAATTTAACAACAAGAGGAAGCAAAGGCAATCTAAATAGGTTATGTATCAAGAACACCGCAAATGAATATTTGGACAATATCAAAACCCAATCGTATGCCCAAACATCGTCCATTCTAGAACACAATTCAAAAATTGCAAATGATCCAAGCATTACAAATGGAGATTCATACCATAAAATGAAATTGTAATTTATTGTGAATGAATAATACTGGAATAAAAGACAAATTAAAAATGAAACAAGAGCAATTGCTCCTAATGTATAATTAGATATGTTTTTAAATTCTCCTTTTTTAATCAAGTATCCTAAAATAATGTAAATTCCATATACTCCACCACTAAAACCTAGACAGTATTGTACAGCCACACCGCTTATTCCATGCATTTCAAAAACGATTGTAATAAATGGAATTGCAAATGCCAAAAGTGAAAATACAATAGTTCCATTAAGAACAGTTTTCGAATCGAAATGATTCAAGGCGACAGCTGCAAAAGGCAATGAAAGATACATTCCTATAATCATAGGCATATACCACATATGACTAAAAAACAAAGTTCCCGCTTCAGAAAGGTTAACTCCGCCCCCACTGTTAAGTGTAACAACATATAAAACAACAGAATATACCACTGCCCAAATTACAGTGACAATAATTAGATTCTTACAATTTTTAGCCCAAAACTTATTAACTCTCTCATCATTATAAGTCCTGTCAAGCAAAAGATAACCTGTAATCATTAAAAATAACGGGACTCCCAAACGGCCAACGAAAAGCGATGCAAAGTTGAAAATCCTAGAATAGATAGTATAATTTACAATAGCATCTGAAGATATGATAAAAATACCATCATTTGCATGAATATATAATACCGTTAAAATAGCTATTGCACGTACCAAATCAATCCATTTTATTCTCGTTTTAGACATTAACTTTCACCAGGATATATTAATTTATAATCTTATTCAGATATAAAGTTATTTTATATTAACTTTCCAATTCATTCTCCTTATAAACTTTATAAACATAACCCATTCCCATAAATTGGATAATGAATATCAGTAATCTCAATATCGTGCTGAAAATGCTATCAACTATTGTGATTGAGATATGATACTGTGTTAAATATGTTAAAATGACCACCGATAAAATAATTTTTGTATAATCCCAGGAATAATCCTTCCATCCAATCACATCAATGGCACGCTTAATTTTCAAAAAATTTAATGTATTCTTTATGTTTCCGCCATCAGCCAACTTAGCTATAGACAATTCCATGAAAAATGAAGTAGAATAGATTATGATAAATTCGAACACGATAAACATCACAAAACTAAGGGGATCATGAGACCAGAACAAATTTATTGTTTCATTATATCTCAAAATTAATTCTTCAATCTCCAATTCCGGAAAATGTAAAAAAGCAGCAACAATCGCTAAGAAAATGCCTTGAATAGTAAAATAAAATAAGAAAACAATGATTCCTTTTATTCCAAAAATAACCATCTTCTTTGGCATCAATTTAGGTAACTCAGTGCCACCATTAATAATATCCTGAGTGACTTGCAACCCATATCCTATTACAAAAATTAGAGATATGATTACTGCTAGCAGCGACTTTGTTGTAATTATTATATAATTGTTTATAAAGAGCAATAGCACTATCAAACAAAAAAATAACTTATTCTTTATGCAATATTTAAAAGAGTCTTCAATGATTCTTATCGGCATGAATTACCCTCAGTAATACTTTTGTCGATAATTATTAATTAAAGTTATGAAATAATAGAAAAATAGTGGAAGTTAATTTTTACAACTTTCTTGCAAACACCAAATATCCGCTATGGCCAACCATGCGTGTTTTAGGCCTTACCCCTTGCTGCCTAACTTCCAGACCACGTTCCAAAATCTCAATAATTTCAATGTCATAAAAGCCTAATTTTTTGGCTATGCGATGAGAGATTTCAGCCTGATCGACATATGGGGCATAAACCGCCAGCCAACCCCCAACATTTAAGCATTCCCACACTTCTTCAAATATCTCAAACGGCTTAGGCAAATCCAAAAAGACCAAATCTATGTCCTCCTCATCGATTCCCTCTTTAATATTCTGGTTTTTGACTTCAATGTTTTCAATCCCAAAATTATCAATGTTCTTTTGGGCAACTTCTGCAAAATCCTCACGGATTTCATAGGTGAATACCTTGCCTTCACTGCCTACGACATTTCCAAAGTTTAGTGCGATGGCCCCAGCGCCAGTTCCTGCATCAACCACGCGTGAACCTGCACCCAATCCAGTGTGAGCCAAAACCAAACCAATGTCTTTTTTAATAAGGATAGAACATCTCCTATCCATTAAATCAATGAAATCATTGATATTGGGTTTGACGATTTTAAATGTGTGGTCAAGATGGCTTTTCACTTCATCGCCGATTTCGGCATTGTCCAGGACATCGGCCTTAACGATTCCCAAATCACTTTGAAACTCCTCACCATGCTTTAAGATATATTTTTTTCCACGTTCATCTAAAATCATTTTCATGTTTTCACCTAATTTTCAAGCTCCGCTAATCTTTTTACTCTTTTTAAAGAATCAGGATGAGTGGACAACAGTTCCATGAGTCCATTTTTGGTAGATATTTTAACATCACTATTAGCTAATCTTCTTAACTCCTCATCAGATATTTTTCCATCGCCATCAAAGTCTATTTGCCTAAAGTCAACGACATCATTTTTTGCATTGTTAACATCGTTGACAAAGAATGCCCTGTTGGTATTGACCTCATCGATTGTTTCCTTGCTGCATCTTGCCGCACCATAAGATAGCTTATAAAGTGCAGAAACTAGTGCAGCAGGTCTATTTCCAAACTCGACACTGGCTTCGTCAGCATAATACTCTCTTGTTCTTGAAATGAATAATACTAAAAGTTGTCCGATTAAATAGAACAGATATCCCACTATACCAATGATGATAACTCCTCCATTGTCGCTGTCTCCTGAAAACATGAATGACAAAGCGACATAATAACAGATCATAGGAATTACACTAACGGCCGCAGTCACTATCATATCATTATGCTTAATATGACCCATTTCATGGCCTAAAACTGCTCTTAACTCATTATAGTCAAGCAAACCTATAATGGGACGTGTGATTGCGATGTGTCCGCTTTTGCTTGAGCGACCGTATGCAAATGCATTTGGAATATCGATTTCTGACAAGCCAATTTCAGGTTTTGGAACGCCAGCTTCCTGTGCAAGTTCCGCCACCATCTTGTGAATATGGGGAGCTTCTGCCTCTGATAGGGGCCTTACATTCATTGAACGTTTAACAAGGCTTGGTCCGAACCAATACTGTAAAAATACAATTACTAAACTGATAACTGCCCAGATCATGTAACTGCGGATGCCCAGATACCAACAGACAAGCATTATAAAGAAATAAACAATTGTAAACATTAAAATTGAAGTTAACCACATTCTCAATCTAAGTTTCCATGTGCCTCTCATTTTTAACACCTCAAAAATATTACTTTTCAAGTACTCTCTCAATCAAATTATATATGATATTTCCACATATAAAAACATTAAGCAAAAGTTAATTACAAACCTAAAACATAACTTTTTACAGTGAAAATATGGTGATTAAATGAGCGGACCATGGGTAGAAAAATATAGACCACAAAAACTAGAAGACGTTGTAGGACAAAAACAAATCATTACCAGGCTTGAAAAATATGTAGGCGAGGAAAGCATGCCTAATTTAATGTTTACAGGTCCCGCAGGTGTTGGAAAAACAACAACCGCACTTGCATTAGTAAAATCAATTCTTGGCGAATACTGGAGGCAAAACTTTTTAGAGTTAAATGCATCCGATGCAAGAGGAATCGAAACCGTGAGAAATAATATCAAAAATTTCTGCAGGCTAAAACCCGTAGGCGCCCCATTCAGGATAATCTTTCTGGATGAAGTGGACAACATGACTAAGGATGCCCAACATGCACTCAGACGTGAAATGGAAATGTATACAAAAACCGCTTCATTTATACTTTCATGTAATTATTCATCAAAAATTATCGACCCAATCCAATCAAGATGCGCAATATTCAGATTCGCTCCAATTAAAGGAGAAGAAATAAAAGAAAGGTTGCAATTCATCTGTGAAAGCGAAGGTTTTGATGCAGACGACAAAGGTCTTGAAACCATAGTTTACTTTGCTGAAGGAGATATGCGTAAAGCCGTGAATGTCCTGCAGGCTGCAGCTTCCGAAGGAGAAACCATTACAGAGGAATCCGTTTATGAAGTAGTGTCCAAAGCAAAACCACAGGATATTGGAAACATGATAAATAAGGCATTAGTCGGTGACTTTTTAGGCGCTAGAACCATCTTAAGAGAAACCATGGTGCTTCAGGGAACCAGTGGGGAGGACATGGTTACTCAAATTTATCAGGAAGTTTCCAAAAGAGTAGTGGAAGGAAAAATGGAACCTGATTTCTACATTGAACTAATCGAATCAATCGCAGATTGTGATTTCAGAATAAGAGAAGGAGCAAATCCAAGAATCCAACTTGAAGCCCTTTTAACCAAATTCATTTAAGGTATAGAGATGTTATGGACAGACAAATACCGACCACAGACCTTAGATGAAGTAGTCGGCAATAACAAAGAGAAGAAAATAATCCAAGATTGGGTTGGAAACTGGAAAAAAGGTAATCCTCAGCAACCCCTACTTTTAGTTGGACCTCCAGGAATTGGAAAAACAACACTTGCACAGGTCATTGCAAAAGAGTTTTCAGAATCAATCGAGCTAAATGCAAGTGACAAACGTTCACAGGACGTCATTAAAAGTACAATCGGAGAGTCCTCATCATCAAGATCTCTTTTTGGAGATGAATACAAGTTAATCATTATGGATGAGGTTGACGGAATTCACGGAACCAACGACCGTGGAGGCGTGAAAGCCATTGGAGAAATCATTAAAAACTCAAAACATCCAATGATTCTTATAGCTAATGACTTCTACTCAAAACGATTGCAGTCCATCAAACCAAAATGCACTGTAATTAAAATGAAAAAAGTAAGAAGCCCAAGCATCAGGAAAGCTTTAAAAGAAATAGCTGAAAAAGAAGAGATTAAAGCCAATCCAAAAGCGCTTGATTTAATTGCTAAAAAATCCAATGGAGATATGCGTTCAGCAATCAACACCTTGCAGGCACTGGCAGACAAAGATGGAGTATTGGAGCCAAAATCCATTGAAGATTTGCGAACAAAAGATGACCGATCAGACATTTTCAATGCAATAACCGGTGTTTTAAAAAGTAAAAACCCGCAACATGTAAGGGAAGCTCTCAGGGTAGATGAAGACCCAACGCTTGTAATGGAATACATTGCGGAAAACATTCCAAGAGAATACTCCAAGAAAAATGAAATCAAAAAAGCCTATGAAAACATAGCCAAAGCAGATTTATACTTTGGAAGAGCCCAAAGCAGCAGAAACTATGGCTATTGGAGATATGCAAGTGACTTTATGGGAATTGGAGTCAGCTCCTCTAAAAAAGAAACCTATAAAAAATTCACGAAAATTCAAACCCCAAGCATATTCACATTAATGGGACGCAATAGAGGCAAAAGAAACCTAAGGGATGGAATAGCTGAAAAAATGTCTGAAAAAATGCATGTTTCACACTCAATAGCTATCTCAATGTTTCCATACATGGAAATAATGTTTAGAAATGATGAGCTTGCATGGGAAATATCTGACTTTTTAGAATTGGAAGACAATGAAATCAAACGATTCAGATCCAAAAAAATTCCTAAAAAAGTCATAACCAAAATGGAAAAACAAAAGGCTCAAATGAGAGTTGAAGAGCGTGACAGGAGATTTGAGGAACTTCAAAACCAAATGATGAATGCGACTCAAGAAGCCGTTGAAGAGGAAGATGTCGAAGAGGAACTTCCATTCGAAATTCCAGGTCTTTCAGAGGAACCAATACCTGAAGAGGAAATCGAAGAGGATGTCAAAGAAGAAGCTATAGAAGAAGAAAATGAAGAGAAACCTAAAAAGAAAACCGATAAGCAAGTTTCACTCTTCAGTTTTTAACTTTTTTTCAATGTATTCGCTGGCTTTAAGAACATTTTCCCTATATTGGGGAGCAACATCCTCTAAAAATTGAGAAAATGAAATTGCCAAATCATCAGTATTTTCATTTTCCATTAATTCCTGACCGTCCATCTCTAAAAATGAATTAATCCACTCAAGGGATACATTCAGCAAAGGATAGATTTCATCGGGATTATCCCTAAACTCCAAACCTTCACCTGAAAAAATGCTTGAAAAAATATTGTTTACCTCATCATCCAATATCAATGAATTTACCTTTAAATCATAATCCCCCTCATAAACTAGATTGACACCATATTTACGAGTATAAGGCTCTAACAATAGTTCACAGATATAATTATCTTCAGGCATCAATATTGTTGAGTTAGGCTTGATTTCCAATGTCAACAATTTAGCCGATTTTGAGCAAATTTTTTGAAACAATGTATTTCTTACAACTTCAATTTCCGGATATTGCTTATTGAAGGTTGCTTCGCGGGTTCTTGAAAACTTTGAGAATCTCAAGTTGTTAATGTAGATTTTTTGTGGAGTATATGAAATAAAACGAGTGTCAACACCTATGACCTTCAGAAATTTCAACACGTCTTTTTTAGACGAAGAAAATTTCTCCTCTTCGGATGTTAATCCTGAAATATCAAACATCAAATCCATTCTATCTACCTAAAAATTCATTAAGTGCCTTTTCCATCACATCAATTGGAGCGTCTCTGCCTGTCCATATTTTAAAGCTTTCGGCACCTTGGTAAAGTAGCATTTTGATTCCGTAAACCGGTTTGGCATTAGCTTTAATGGCTTCACTTAATAGAACTGTTTCATTTGGATTGTAAACCGCATCAAATACCACTAAATCTTCATGCATATTATCTGCAGTCGCTATTGGCTCATCGTTAATGTGAGGATGCATTCCCACAGGAGTTGTATCAACCAAGATATCTGAATCGTTTAAATACTTGTTAATTTCAGAAATTGAATCTGATCTAGCTTCACTTATTAGATTTGAATCCAAAATATCAGAGGCTAAATTTTCTGCCTTATCAACATTTCTGTTTAGTATTGTAATTGAATTGGCTTTGAATTTTGCAAGGTAAAATGAAATGGCCCTTGAAGCACCTCCAGCACCTGCAACAACAACATCCTTATTTTTAATGCTTGAAACCTCTTCAATAGCCCTTATAGCACCGATTCCATCAGTATTATATCCTTTCAGATTTTTAATGTCAATTGTGTTTACTGCACCGATTAACCCGGCGACTTCATCAAGTTCATCCAGGCACTGCATTACCTCAATTTTGTGGGGAATGGTAACATTTAACCCTTTAATATCCAGAGCTTTGGCGCCTTCAATGGCTGACTTTAAATTCAAGGGGTCAACATCAAAAGCAACATAAGCATAATCCATATTCAATGCATCAAATGCTGCATTGTGCATTGGCGGTGAAAAACTATGTTCAACTGGATGGCCTATTAAACCTACAATATTTGTGCTACCTTTAATTTTCATATAATTTATAATTAGATTATTTCATACTAAAAACTTTTTAGTTTCTTCATCAAATCTGTTATAATCTGATTGGAATAACCTATCTTGAACCACTCTAAACTTCTCATATTCTAACTTAACAAATTCATCCACTTCTTTTCTTGAAATTTTACCTTTTCCTTTTAAAACTGCATACTCATAGAACTCTAAAAACTTATCTAATCTTTCAGCCCAATCTTTCATACTCATTGGAATTTGCCTTTCGGCTCTATCCTCAGCATAATCCAAATACATACTTACAACACGATTAAGGGTTTTTAATTCTTTTTCTGTTAAATAATTTTTAGCTACCTTGGCATCCCTTAACAATATTTTACCATTAGGCGCTCTTGACCAAGTTGTTAAGCCCATGTGCTCTTTTTTACTATTCGCCCTCTCACGTACTATCTCAGGAGCAGTAAGTCCAACAACAGCATAATGCAACTTATTTTGAACTTTAGCATAGAATTCTTTTGTAATCTGAGCATTTTTATTATAATCGTATGCAGTAGCAAACAAATCAGTTACTTTTTCATAGACTTTACGTTCAGAAGATCTTATCTCACGAATTACATCAACTAACTCTTCAAAATATTCATCAGTGAACTTCCCCCCATTTATTAAAAGTTCTTTATTAATGACAAAACCCTTTCGCATATATTGTTTTAATATTTCCCTAGACCATTTACGAAAGTTTGTTGCTTCTTTTGAATTAATCCTATAACCAATTGAGATGATTGCATCAAGATTATACCATATTTGAGGCCTACCTCGATTATTAGATTTTTGCAAGAAATCCTTGCTAAATTCTAAATCATCTTTAAATAGTTCTTTAGAAGATATGCTTACTTCATTTTCTTCAAGCTCACCTTCATGAACTATATTCTTAAAATGGTCAGATATATTTTGTCCAGTGGTCCCAAAAATCTCAGCTACAACATTTCTACTGGCCCATAATGTTTCATCACCTATGATAAATTTTCCTTCAACCGCTCCTTCTTCACTTTGATACAATAATGTATCAACTAACTTAAATTTAACCATACTAAATCCTCCAACATTTTTAAATAAAATAATAATTTTAAAAAAAATAAACATGTCCAAAGTGCAAAAAATTGAAAAAACACAAAAATGCAAATGTGTAAACGTGCATATGCAAAAACTATTAAAAATTTTAAAAATAACAAAAGATTATATAAATTCTAAAAAACATATTTTAATTATAATAAATTTAATCATAGGAGAGTAAAAATGGAATTTACAAGACCTAGAGGTACAAGAGATTTCTTATTTGATGAAATGAGACAGAGAAAAAAAGCAGAAAGTACCTTAAGAAACATATTTGAAAATTATGGTTATCAGGAAATCAAAACCCCTTTATTTGAAGAATTAAAGTTATTTACAACAAAATCAGGAGAAGAAATTGTTAATCAATTATACAATTTTAAAGACAAATCAGACAGAGAATTAACCTTAAGACCTGAAATTACAGCTCCAGTTGCTAGATTATACATAAATGAGCTTCAAAAAACTTCTACAAAACCTATCAAACTTTATTACTATGGAAGTTGTTTTAGATATGAAAGACCTCAAAAAGGAAGGTTCAGACAATTCTGGCAATTCGGCTGTGAGCTGATTGGAGCCAAATCACCTCAAGGTGAAGCGGAAGTAATTGCATTATGCACAGATGCGATCAACGCTTTGGGAATTACAACTGCCGATGTCAATCTCAACCACTTGGGAATCATCAGGGGACTGTTCAAGCACTTTGAAATCTCAGCCGAAACCCAAAGGGAAATAATGGTCGTCATTGACAAGGGAGATAAAGATTTACTAATCGAATCATTAAGTGGAGACGAACCGGTCATTGACAATGACGAGTTAAATCAAATTCTACTAAAATTAATAGACTTCATTGGAGACAAATCAATTTTGAATGATGTTGAAGAATTGCTTGCCCCTTATGATGAGCCAAAAGAAGCGCTTGAAGAATTTAAACAGTTAATCGAAATTTTAGAGGCTTTCGATGTTAATAACTATACATTGAACCTGGGAGTTGCAAGAGGACTTGACTACTACACCGGAATCGTGTTTGAGATTTATGTTCCGGAGCTTGGTGCTCAAAAGCAGATCTGCGGTGGGGGATCATATAATCTGGTTAAACTGTTCGGAGGCCAGGAAGTCGAGTCCACCGGATTTGCGCTTGGTTTTGACAGACTAATGAACGCAATAGAAGAGCTTACCGAAACCGAAGAGTTACCTTCACACTTAGATATCTATGTTGCTCCAATTTCAGAAAGCGTAAGACCTAAAGCCTATGAAATAACCCAGATTCTAAGAAAAAACAACATCAAGGCAGATGTCGATTTGAACGGCAAAAAATTCAAGAAACTAATTAATCATGCCAATAGGATAAACGTTTCAAAAATAGCTATAATCGGTGAAAACGATCTTAAAGAAAATAAGATTACAATCAGAGACATGAAAAGTGGAAATCAGGAACTGGTAGACATCGACAGTATAGTAGACTATCTCAAAGAGGAATAAACTATGGAAATTAATTTCAGACATGAAATAAATGGTGCTAAGGTCATAACTGCCATTGCTCAAGATGCCGATACAGACCAAATACTAATGTTGGCAAACATGAACAAAGAAGCGCTCCAGAAAACAATTGAAACAGGAAAAGCGCATTATTGGAGCACTTCAAGAAATCAATTATGGCTAAAGGGAGAAAGTTCAGGACACTTTCAGGAAGTAAAGGAAATCCTTGTTGACTGCGATATGGATGCAATAGTTTTAAAAATCAAACAGACCGGAGCGGCATGCCATGAAGGATACCTTTCCTGCTTTTTTAGAAAAATTAACACCGACAATGAAGTGGATATAGAAGACTTAAAAGATGATGATTTGGAAATCGTGCTAGAAAGGCTCGTAAACCCAGACGATGTGTATTAAAATGAACTGTATAATCCCCGACACAAGCGCAGTAATAATAGGTGCGGTAAGTGAACTGATAGAAAATGGAGATTTCGACTATCCGGAAGTTATTGTACCGGAGGCTGTAGTCTGTGAACTTGAACATCAGGCCAATGCAAAAAGGTCTGAAGGAATAAAAGGATTAAATGAACTAAAGAAACTACAAGATATGCAGGATGAAGGCGAATTAGCCATTACCTTTAAAGGAAAACGCCCAACCAATTATGATATCAAATATGCCAAAAGCGGCGAGATAGACAGCATTATACGAGACCTTGCAAGATCCGAATTTGGAATGCTTCTGACAAATGACAAGGTACAGGCAGAAGTGGCAAAAGCACAGGGAATTCCCGTCTATTATTATGAACAGAAATATGTCCATAAGGCTCTCTCAATCGAGAAATTCTTTGACGAAACCACAATGTCCATACATCTAAAAGAAAATGTAGTTCCAATGGCAAAAAAAGGAACACCCGGCCACATCGACTTCGTTAAGCTTGAAGATGAACCATATTCCTACTCTGAACTTAATAATATAGTGGATGAAATACTTGAAAAGGCACATACCGATTCAAAAACCTATTTGGAATCCGATAAGGAAGGGTCATTTGTTGTCCAATCAAGAGAATACCGGATATCAATAGCTTATCCGCCATTTGCCGAAGGTCTTGAGATTACAGTTGTTCGACCAGTTGCAAATATAGATTTGGATGAATATCACCTATCAGATAAACTATTGAATCGAATTAAAACAAGCGCTGAAGGTATATTAATATCCGGTTCGCCTGGTGCGGGCAAATCCACATTTGTACAGGCAATAGCCAAATACTATTCAAGAGATCTAAATAAAATTGTTAAGACCATGGAATCCCCAAGAGACTTGCAGTTGGATGATGAAATAACCCAATATAGCCCTCTTGAAGGAAGCATGGAAAACACTGCTGATGTTCTATTGCTCGTGAGACCGGATTATACAATTTATGACGAACTAAGAAAAAACACTGACTTTAACATTTTTGCTGACATGAGACTTGCAGGTGTCGGAATGATCGGTGTTGTTCATGCAACACGACCAATAGATGCAATTCAAAGGATTGCATCAAGAGTGGAACTTGGTGTAATACCTTCAATTGTGGATACAAGCATTTACATTGAAGACGGTAAAGTTACAAGCGTCTATGAAACAAAAATGACTGTTAAAGTTCCAACAGGAATGAAAGAAGCAGACCTTGCAAGACCTGTCATTGAAGTAAGAGACTTTGAAACTGGCGAGCTTAAAAATGAAATCTACACATACGGTGAGCAAACCATCGTTATGGACATGGATTTGGTAAACGGTTCTGGAGAAAATGCCCCCCACAAATCTTCTGTAGACCTAATTGCAGAAAAAGAAATCCTAAGAAAAATAAAAAGGATACTTCCTAAAAAAGCAAAAGTTGATGTTGAAGTAATCTCACCGGATAGGGCCAACATTTACATTCCAGATGAATATGTTCCAAAAATCATCGGAAAGAACGGAAAAAGAATCGCCGAGATTGAACGTGAAATCGGAATAAGTTTGGGCGTGGAAATCATCGATGAAAAACCGGTTGACAAAACTCCATTCGAAGTGGACATTATCCATACAAGAAAACAAATGATTTTAGATTTGGGAAAAGAGAATGGAAGGCAAAACTTTGACATCTTAATTGAAGGAGAATACTTGCTTACTGCAACAACTTCTAAAAAAGGTGAAATAAAAATTAAAAATGGTATCGAATTATCCGATTTTATCTTGGAAGCTATTGAAATGGGCTTAAAGATTACAGCAGTTAAGAAATAGTGATAATATGAAAATTGGTGCATCCGCTTTGGCAGGAATAGAAAAAACATTGGAAACCACATTAGAATTTATTGAAAATTTAGGGCTGGAATATGTTGAACTAGTTCATCAATTCCCATCAGAAAATATCGACCCGAATATCTTAGAAAGCTACAATCTCAAATACAGCATTCATGCCCCATTCATGGATGTGAACATTGCGACATTGCAGCATAAAAGCAGAATAAATTCAATAGATCAAATCAAGGACTCAATAGACTTTGCTAACAAAATCGATGCAGAGGCCGTTGTTGTTCATCCCGGATTAGCTTCCTTTTTAGTTAACAAATATTTCCTTGATGATGTTTATAAAGTTGCAAAAGAATCAATAAAAGAAATCGGCGAATATGGGAAAGATTCCGGTATTTTAACCACAATTGAAAACATGCCTAATTTTGAAAGCATGATTTACCAGGATATGGATGACTTAAATGATTTGCTAGTTTCACTTGACATGCCAATGACATTGGATATTGGGCATGCCAATCATGTCGGATACTCTCCGGAGGAAATGTATTTTGATTCAATTAAACACGTACATGCCCATGATAATTTTGGTGACGATGACTCACACCTTGCTTTAGGTGAAGGCTCTATTGATTTAAACACTATCATAACCACATTAGAGAAAAATAATTATGATGGCATCTATATCATTGAAGTAAATGACTTCGATTCTATCAAAAAAAGTTACGAATATATGAAAAATAACTTTAAAATTTAAATTAAAGAAGTTTTCTTTCCTTAATTTCTTTTTGGAAATATAAATATTCTGATTCAACTACTTTTCTAATATTCTTAGCAGTTTTTACACCAATACCTTCAACTTCCTGAAGTTCACTTTCAGATGCATTAATCACATTGGCAACAGACCCGAAATGCTGCAGTAAATTCTTTGCATTTACAGGACCAATATTCGGCAGAGATTCAACGATGAACAATTGCTGCTCCCATAAGCTTACCGGCTTTTTGTCTGTTCTAATCTGTATAGGTGTTTTTTCACCATTTTGTTCACGAACAGCGATTCTTTTTATCATTGCGGCAGTATCCTCAGAATTTCTTGTAGGAATAATGCTTATGCCAAAATCAATTGCAATAGTTGCAATGGTTCCCCTTATCGCATTTGGATGAAGCATGCCATTATAAATGTCATCACCCTCAAGAATCAGTAAAGGACATTTGAACTCCTCAGATAATTCACGAGCTTGTTTAAATAGCCTTTTATCAATAATTGACTCAACGAAATCCTTTGCAGTCTTCCTTTCAATGACAACCTCATCACTTACCTGATAATCACCCACTGACATTGAATGAACTTTAACGTCGATTTCCATTTCAGACAAATGTCTTATCACTTTTGAATTGCCTTCCCTTGAATCTGCATAAACAACAGGCAAGGTATTTTCCACCTTAGGCTTTTCAATGACCTTTATCTTTTTCTCATTTTCCATCCGCTCGACTGCAGAGGCATTCAGCTCCTCCAACACATCCGGATCTATGAGTTGATTTTTCATTTGAGCTTCTTTGTTAACACTAGACCAATAATAAGCTTCATCACGAGTGCCCATAGTGATTAAAACCTTTACACGGCCTGTTCTTTTACGGCCTGTTCTGCCACGTCTTTGAATCATTCTAACTTCCGATGGAACCGGCTCATACAACACGACCAAATCAACTGCAGGAATATCAATACCCTCTTCAGCAACACTTGTTGATAGTAACACATCGTACTCGCCCATTCTAAA
Source organism: Methanobrevibacter sp. (assembly GCF_017409525.1). NCBI lineage: Archaea > Methanobacteriati > Methanobacteriota > Methanobacteria > Methanobacteriales > Methanobacteriaceae > Methanobrevibacter > Methanobrevibacter sp. The sequence continues at coordinate 36,013 of NZ_JAFQSO010000004.1, forward strand.
TGATTTGATAATGGCTTTTTGTTCCTTTTGAGTAAGACCCTTTTCACCATCTTTAGAAGCTTGACCAAAGAATTTGGCTGATTTAATGCCTTCTTTTTCAAGTTTCTGATGAATCATTTCTAAAGTATCCCTGTATTGAGTGAATACGATTATTTTAGATGATTTTTCATCTTCATTTTTAGCAAATCTATCAGATTGAAGTTTGGTTTGACCATCCTCACTGCCCAATTCCTTTTTCAAAATTTTTGTTACTTCCCTTAATTTCGGATGCTCCCATCCATGCCTTTCTGCATCGCGGGCCATTTTAACAGCCCTTCCAAAATTATCATCCCACATTAAAGACTTGGCGGCTTTTGTTCTTTTCTTGCGTAACCTTGATATGTATTTATTGAATGTAGAAATGCCCTGGGTTTCGATTAGCTCCTGCGAATGCTGAATGTTAATAACCGCACTCAATATAGAAATTGCCTGGAACAAATCCTTATCTGGATTAATGGATCTCGCAATTTCGCCCTGAACTCTGCCCCTAGCTTTTAGTATATCAACTTTACCGACAGATACCGTTCTGATAATGCCCATATTTTTTAAAGCCTTAAGCCTCACTTTTAAAGCCTTGTCAATATAGTTTTTAATTTTTTCAAGCTCAGAGCTCATTTTAACTTTAACCCAGTCAATTTCAACAGGATTGAAGTAAGGTCTGACATCACTGTCATCTTCTGTTTTAACGACAATGTTCTGGATATACAAATTCTCACATACTTCCTTGATTTTTCCCTTATCGGAACCTGGTGAAGCAGTAAGACCTAAAATTAAATTATAATTAGATTCCTGGACATAACGAGAAGCCAGATATACATATGAATAAGAACCAACACCATGATGACATTCATCAAAAACAATTAATGAAACATTACTCAAATCATAACGCCCATTTAATAAATCGGACTCGACAGTTTGGGGAGTGGCACTAATAATTCTGGATTCCTCCCATCTTTTAACTCTTTCATCGGTTTTTACGGCACCCGTAATTGAGGAACATGGAAGTGTCAAAAATTCTTTAAAGCTATCTTCATGTTGAATAGCTAAGGGTTTAGATGGGGCTAGAACAAGTATTTTTGAATTTTTAACCTTTTGCAACCTATCTGCAGCAACCAAAATAGCAACAATGGTCTTGCCTAATGCAGTTGGCGCAACAACCATGGTATTTCCCTTTTTTAAAACATCCCCTGCTAAAACTTGTTGATATAACCTTGATTCGATTGCATCTTTTTTAATTAAAGGATGTGAAATATAATTAGCCATAATTTAACCCGCTTATATCTAAATTTGCAAACCCTTTTACATTAACATATTAATTTTTAATATTTAAAAAAGGTTTAGTGAGAGCATTTGAAAAGTAATATCAGTTGGTTATTTTGTTTGAAAAAAAAGCAATTATACCGATTACAATTACAGAAAATACATGAATATAGATTTAACGTCAATTGTCAGAAATCTATAATTCAAAAACAACATCTTTAAATTTTGTAGCCGCCTCACCAATAGCTACAACCATCTCACAGTCTAGGTTTAAAGCTTTTTTTAGTCCCTCTTTTACTTCATCTCTTGAAGCGCCAAGAGTTCCTTCCTTCTTAAAATCCCCAATATAATTTAAAAATATTCTATCATTTAATTTAGGATTTTCAGTTAATTTTTCACTTGCTATCTTTTGAGATGCTGTTGAAGCGGGAACAATGAATTTGGAGAATTTTAAAACGCTGTTAAAGATATCTAAATCTCCTTTATACCCCGATTCAGATGAAACAGTAATAACAGTTGTAAAATCGCCATGTAATTTTTTGAATTCTTTTAAAACTGTTTCAACACCTGCAGGGTTGTGGGCGTAATCAACGAAAATATCCTTACCTTTTATTTCACCGACCTCTTCCATCCTTCCACTAACGCCAGTGAAACTGGCAATCGATGGTAAAATTTTATCATAAGACAGGTCCAAAAATTTATGAGCCGCAATAATAACTCCAGTTAAATTATAAACATTATGAAGTCCATCAACGCCCATCTTAACAGTTAATTTTTCAGTTGGAGTATGTAAATCAAAAGTTCTATTGGCCAAATCTACGTTTGTTGCGACATAATCCACTTGAGGGGTTGTGACACCACATTTGCAGAAATAATAACCGCAACCTGAAATGATTTCTTTTACGGCAATTTCAGCACCGCAAACACATTCTTTCATTCCAATAGAATCCGGAAGCTCGTCAACGCCGAAAGTTATAACTTCACCTTTGAAATCCATCTCTCTTAAAAGGCCCATTATTGTTGGGTCATGGCCATTGACAATAAGTTGACCTAATTTCAACTCCTTTATGAATTCCGCTTTAACATTGGCATAATCCATAAAGCTTCCAAGGTCATTCAAATGATCTGGAGTGATGTTTGTTATTAAACCTGCAGACATGTAAGTATTCTTAACTATTCTGCCAACCGTGCCCGGAACGCCAAAGGTTCCAACCTCCAATATTCCAACATCACCATTTAATCTTGATTGAAGTATAGGAATAAACTCTGCATTGCCTTGCATGCCATCCAGATCATGTTCACAAGGTTTAATTCCATTATCATAAGCAATCTTTTTAAGCAGGGTGGTTGTGGTTGTTTTACCATTGGTACCGGTTATTCCAAATACAGGTTTGTCTGGCCTAATCATGTCAATTACATCAGTCAGCTCCAAAATCGGTTTATCGCAATTTTTTAATATGTCGGCATCTTTGGATAAGCTTGCAGGAGGAATTACATAATCCGCCCTTTCAAAAAATTTATCAGGAGTCTGGCCATAATAGACATCAATGTCATAACCTTCTAAAGCTTTTGCAAATCTGCAATCTTTTTTAAATGATAAGTCTGTTCCTATAACATCAAAGCCTCTTTGCTTAAGAATTCTAGCTATTAAATTACCATTTGCTCCGCAAACACCAATAACTCCGAAGGTTTTATTTTTATACATACTTCTTACTTCCTTTCTCTAATCCTTTCATTATCTTTTCAACAGTAGTTAGCCTATCATAAGCTATAAGTGGCCCCATATGTAAAATTATATCTCCAGGCTCAGAATACTTAAATGTGAGTTCAGCTGCTTTTTCGATTGTCTCAACAGCTATTTTCTCAATATTTGGATTTGAAATTGCATCCAATATCTCCTGAGCAGCCTCCATTTCTACTTCCTGTATTACTTCATTAAATCCGCTTGCTATAACAACCTTAATGTCATAGTTACTTACCAATTCACCGACTTCGGCCTTGTCTCTTACAGATAACGTGTCAAAATGATCTAGGAATAAAACAACGCTTTCATCTTTAAAATAATCCAAAGTTATTTTCATTCCATCATATAAAAATGCAGAATCAAGTATCACTTTTCTGCCATTATAATCACCAACGTCCTCCATATGAGCAGGCAATCCTTTAAATTCTGTTAATGCATCAATAATATCTTCTTTTTTAACTCCATATGTTAATGCAACAGCAGAAGCCGCAACAGAATTCTCAAAGAAATAGCTCATCATATAAAATGGAGTGGTAAATTCATCTTCACCATAACTAATTGTTAATGATTTATCCCCAACAGTTCCCCTAAAGTCAACATCTTCATCCAATGCATAAAACAGGGCATCATCTCTTACCTTTTCAATGATGTCCCGGCAGGAATCATTTGCGATAAACATTTCACTCATGGCCTGTAAAACCAATTTACGCTGCTGGTATCTTTCCAGTGATCCTCCAAACTCGGACAAGTGGTCTTCAGCAATGTTTGTTAAAAGACCAATTTTAATGTCTAACCTATTCAAAAGACCAATGGTTCCATGAGGAAGTTCAAAAATAGCTATATCACACTCTTGAGCTTTACCCTTAACGATTCCATCGATGATAGCTTCTGAAACCAAATTATTTACAAGGGATGAACAGGACCATACATTATATCCTGCCTGTTTGAATAAACTGGTTGTAATAAAAGTAGTAGTAGTTTTTCCCATGGTTCCAGTAATCCCAATTATGTCAACTGGAATTAAGTCGTTTACTATTTTAGAGAATTCTTCATTAGTTAAAACTTTTAAGTCTGAGTTTCTGATTTTTTGAGCTATCGGAGCAGAATCCGGCAATGTAGGAGGTGCATAAACACGATCAAAACCTTCAACAGAAGGGTCTTTATTTGCTAAATCCAGCTTTACACCTTCTTTTTCCATTTCAATTAAACTTCTTTGAAATTCAATTTTAAATTCGGAAATATCCTTCAAATCAGTTACAACAACATCATGCCCTAAATAATTAAGCAATCTTGCAACTGGTCGACTTGCATTTCCAGCACCAACAACTAAATAATTCATGAAAAGTTTTCCTCACAATTTCTGTTGGTATTAATTTATAGATTTTATGTAATTTAAAGGTTAATGAGAAAAAAAGTTTTTTTAAAAAAAGAAATAAGAAAACTTATTCAAATTGAATAAGATTTTCGACATCATTATAAACAACATCAAGTCCACACATTGATGGAACATAATTAGCTGCTTTTGCTGAATTCACACCGATTACCTCAAAGTCCATGTCTTCAATAGGTGCTACAACCATGCAAGTGTCGCATACAACATTTCCACCTGCATTTTCAATTATATCAGTATAGCCCATCCTATCGGCAGTGGCTTTTACGCTAACAGAAGTGCAAATCCATAATTTATTCTTAATGGTTTTTCCTTGTACAATACTGGCTACTTGTTTAATTTCTTCAAGTGATGCATGAGGACAACCCAAGCAAATTAAATCAGGTTCCCTATCAGTTGTAGTTAGTTTTTGACGAGTGTCAGCAATCTCTTTTTCGGAAATGAACATTATATCTTCAACATCCTCTTCACCGGCCAATTCCGCTTCAGGAGTTACATTTTCAATGTGATAGAGCGCAACTGAACCTGATGAAGCAAGTGCAGCTCCAAGAGTTTTTAAATCATTGTTGTTTGGAATGTTTTGAAGTTTAAAATAAGGAACTCCTCCTCCAACAACCTTACCGATAATATAACCTAAAGCTCCAAAATCGGCGCCCCTTAATTCGGTTGAAACATTGACAACCAAATTCGCTTTTCTATTTTGAGGCAGGTGAAATCCATATAATGGAGTTTTTCCAACAATTGCTGCTGCAAGTGCTGCAGGACCTCCTTCACGGTTAGTCCTAGCCCCAATTACTGAATTAACATAAGCAACAGCAGATGATTCAGACCAAGAAACATGGTCTCTGAATCTTGGGACATTACCTACAAGATATGGTGTACAGGTACAAGTTTTAGAAATCCCAAGTTTTGCATATGCATCAACTATCTGATTCTGTTTGATTGAAAAATCACGAGGAAAACCTAGGCTTTCCCAGTTATCCAAATCAGTTCCCGGAGGATTTAAAGATGCATTTACACTAGCTTTACCGCTTCCATCACTGGCCAAATCTTCAAGATATTCCAAACCGGCATCTCCGATAGTCTTATAAGAAACGCCAGATACCTGTGCAGAAGTAATGTCAACTAGTTTAGAAGCCCCATAGATATCGCCTAGTGCAACAAGGATATCCATACTTTTCCTAATAGTTTCTCCGAATTCTCCATCACACATTTGTTGCTCTTCGTTTGTTAAAAACATATTAATCACTACTTAATTGATATTCAACCATTTCATCAACTATGTGTAAGAAATTATCTTTACTTTCATAAGGAATCATAGCACCTGCTGCAATATCATGCCCTCCTCCAGTACCACCGAAATTATTTGAGGAATCTTGCAAAGCACGTCCTAAATTAACACCTTTTGAAACCATTTCTCTTGTTGTTCTGCCAGAAATTTTAATATCGTTGTGAAGTCTTGAAAGTCCAAGTACAGGTTTGGAATTGTCCAATAAGTCTACTGACAATCCAATACTTGCAATAGTGCCCATGACTGATTTCAATACCTTATCTTCACTGTATAAGTATTGTATTGAATTCAATTGTTGAGCGCCTTCTTTTTTAACCCATTCAAGACCTTTAACAATCTGGTCACGATACTGGCGTTGCAATTTTAAAGCTGCATCAAGGGCTTGATCTTTTTCGCCTAAAGCTATGCTTAATCCTAAACCTTGTTTTTTATTCTTACCGCATGCATCAAGAATATAAGAGTATTCCTCCAAATCACGCAGCATTGGAACTTGTTTGGCAACAGTATAACAGTCGCCAAAAATATCAGGATTGATATTGATTAAAGCATCTTTCAGTAAATCCTTTTCTTCATCTTCCAAATCAGTGAATTTGATACCATAAGACAAGTTCATACGTTCCAAAAATTCACGGGCCCCGTCCAAATCTCCACTAATGCCTGGAAGAGGCGGTGAAAAAGTATAAGCTAAAGATTTAAAAATCGGTTCTGTTGATTTTGAAACTATTTTTAAACCTTCATGAATTTCTAAATTACCGCTTTCTATTGCATCATCAAGAATTAATTTATTTACACCAGTGAATCCTTCTTGACCTTGCATATCTCCAAATGCACCAACTAAAGCATAATAAGCCAAATGTTTTTTATCCAAGTCACGAATAGCTAGATAGCTAGAACCTGCACCGGATAAATCCTTACTTCCGTCAATCTCAAAAAGATGGGGATTGATATGGACAACATTGCTATCCGCTTCAGTGTCATTAACTTGATGGTGGTCTGCAACTATAACGTCATGCTTATAGGTGTTGAATTCCTTAATGAAAGGACTTCCCATATCTGAAAATATAAATAAACCATACTTCTCACTTCTAAGCTGATTTACCATGTCCTCTTTAAGACGTGGGACGATTGTTGTGTGGAATTGAACATTCTCTTCAGCCAAAGCATTAGCTATAACAGCTGCTGCAGAAATTCCATCCGCATCGTTATGAGAAATTATTCTGATAACAGCATCATTTTCAATATGCTCCTTGAGCATATCAGTAGCTTCACTAGCCCTATTTAACAAGGAGTGCTGCTTCTTTTGGATTATATCTCCAACCTTCTGGTAATTTACCTTCACTTACATAGTAAGAAGATAACCTTCTGATTCTGGATTCAATGATGGTTAAACCTCTTTTAGAGTGTAAGTCCTTAGGGTTTTCTTCTAAGTGGTCTCTGATGTTTACTGCTCTTTTGATTAAGTTTAATAAATCTTCAGGATAGTCTCCAGCTTGACCGTTTCTTTCTAAAATTTCGGTGATTCTTTCACCGGTTACGTCTTTAACAGAAGGAATTCCATATTGGTCTCTTAATACAATACCTATTTCAGAAGTACTTTTACCTTCTCTGTTAAATTTTAAAATCATTTCTTCAATTTCTTTATCACTGTAAGTTACCCATTCTGGTCTTGCCATAATATAAACCTCTTTAAATTTTTTAAATCTTAAATAAGCCCAATTAAGTATGTATTAGAAAAATAATGTTATTCCTGACTGGAATACCATTTAATAAACTTTTCTAAAGAATTTTTTCTATGTGAAAATTGGTTTTTTTCATCAGTTGTAAGTTCTCCAAATGTCTTATTCAGACTAGGAACATAAAAAATAGGATCAAAAGCAAACCCTAAATCTCCTTTTTCTTCAACTGCGATTTCACCTGACACCTTGCCTAAAAAGATCTTGGGCTCAGAATTGGGGGCACAGTACCCAATAACTGACCTGAATTCGGCATAACGGTCATCAGAATCTGCTAATAACTTTAAAATTCCTTGATTTCCAATAGTATCTTGAACATAATGAGAATATGTTCCTGGAAATCCATTTAAAGCTTTAATGAATAAACCAGCATCTTCAACAATCACAGGACAGTCAAGTTCATGACAAGCATATTTTGCGCCTGATATGGCCACTTCCTCAAGAGTTCCTTGAGGCTCTTCGTAACCTAAATCAATATGCTTCAAGTTAATGTCATAATCTTTGAAAATGTTCTCTGCTTCTTTAACTTTATGTTCGTTACCAGTTATAAATGTTATCATATTTTAAAATATGAATGATATTTTTATTATAGTTAACCAAAAAATCAGTGAGTGTATCTTCCACGGGATTCGATGTCTGCAATATGGCTGGCCACTTTATCATTATTATAACCTTTTAAAACTAAATCAAAGTATTTGACCGCCAGATTATAGTCAATGCTTTGCAAAGATTTTTTCAAAACAAGCAAATCAACTGCTTTGTCTTCATCAAGTGGAGAATGTCTTCCAAGTCCAAAGTCAATGAAAACTAATTGATCATCTCTAAGCATTATATTCGATGTGGTAATGTCTCCATGAATAATGTCTGCTGAGTGAAGCTTTGAGATTTCACGGCCTATTCTGAATGCCAAATCCTCATCAATAATATCTTTAACAATTATTCCATCGATTTCTTCCATCAATATTGATTTATCTTCTAGATTAACATCATACAATACAGGTGTAACAACACCCGCCCTTTTAGCATCGGATAATAGCTTAGCTTCAAGCTTACATCTGGACTTTCTAATTTTATTGTCAATTTCAGGAATCCTATATCCTTTAGGAACTCTATCCTTCAAGACTGCAGGTTCACCTAAATAGTGTGATTTAACAATATTCGATTCGGCACCCTTAGCTATCAAATCGTCGCTTAATTTCAAGTAGCTTTTGGAATTATCAATCCAAGGAATATCAACTTCATCAGTTCTGAACTTCTGGATAATTCCTGTATCAGCCAAATCCATTGGACCGAATTCCTTACACATCAGCAAGCCAAGCCATGCAATCATGACACCATTATCACCGCATAACTTCATTTCAGGCATGTAAAATTTGGCACCGTGCTCTTCAGACATTGTCTTAAGCATTTCTCTCAATCTAGAATTTGCAGAAACCCCTCCGCATAGCATAACTTCATCCTTTTGTGTGTGAGACAGCGCCCTTTCAGTTACTTCAACAAGCATGGAAAAAGCGGTTTCCTGAAGGGAAAAGCATATATCCTCCATCGGTGTTCCTTTCTCAGCTTCTCTCAATGCAGCGGACAACAATCCTGAAAATGAAAAATCCATGCCTTTTACAATATACGGCAAGTCAATATAGGAACCTTGTTTGGCCAATTTTTCAATGACAGGTCCTCCAGGATGACCCAGGCCGGTCTCACGACCAAAGTGATCAAGACAATTACCAACGGCTATATCCAAAGTTTCGCCAAAAATCCTATATCTTCCGCTTTCATAGGCAATAACCTGGCTGTTTCCCCCACTTACATAAAGTGATACCGGATTGACAGCACCAGTGTCAAGTTTTCCAACTTCAACATGTCCAATACAATGATTAACACCAATTATTGGCTTGTTTAATGACAGCGCTAAAGTCCTTGCAGAAGTTGCAACAATTCTTAAAGCAGGACCGAGTCCCGGACCTTGTGAAAATGAAACTAAATCAATGTCCTCATATGAAAGACCGGATTCCTCGATAGCCTGAGGAATCAATTTAGGAATCCAATGCGCATGATGTTCGGCCGCAATTCTAGGATGAATACCGCCTTCCTCTGGAAATAGCTGTTTTCCAGCCATGGCAAGAATATTTCCATCACTGTCCACAATGCCCACACCTGTTTTTTCTGCAGTCCCTTCAATTCCCAAACTAATCAAGATTATCAACTGAAAAAATTAATTAATTAGTATATATTACTTAAGAATATAAAAATATTTTTTAAATTTAAAAAACATAAGTGAAAGTATGGGATTTTATAGTGCTAATACTCCAGAACAAAAAAGGGTTAAAAAATTAACCGGAGATATTAACATCAGCGATATGTTTAAAAACGAATGTGAAACTCGTGGAATTCCAATTTACAATGCATATAACATTCAAAAAAGGTTACTTCACGAAGTAGAGCAAGAACAGCTTCATGGTGTTAAAGAAGTCGATGACAGATTGATGGAATTACTTGATGAAAGGTCAAAAAATAAGGTGACACACAGATATGTGGACTTTATTTCAAATGAGGACAGCGCTTCAAGAGGAGTCATACCACCAAGATCCGATGAAAAGGCAGCACAATCTCAAGAAGAAAAAACATCACTACCTCCAAAAGACCAAATTAGAATTCCTCCAAGAGCAAGAGACGGACAAGAGTTCTATAGAGATGACGAACTGCCGGAAATTGAAATGCTTAAAAAAATCATGCTTCAAAACAAGAAAATTATTAATCAGAATAAAATTATCATAGATTTGTTGAAAAAACAAGGTGAAAACAATGATTGAAGGAATTAAAACTTATGGATCTGATGAATTGACCAAAAAACTACAAGAATGTGACGATCCAGTCTTTTTAATTACAATTGGAACTACAGAAACATCATTAATAGATGGAATTTCTGGTGCTGGACCTTCAGCGGATTTAACCGAATACACTCCCGCTTCAGATGTTGAATTTATGGTTTTGGGTGAAGTGAGATGTTGCGAAGCCCCAGCTGAAACAGTTGTTGGCGATGCAGCAGCACCAACCCCTGCAAGACTTACAAAAGCTTCACTTCAACTCTCAAATATCCCATTCGTCGTTGTTGATGCAGGTTCCAAAATCAAACCAGATATCGAATATGTCAGCTTTGGAAAAGAATATGGAAGGGATATCAGAACTGGAAAAGGAGTTTTAAACCCATTGGAAATATTTGAAAACGCAAAGGATTTAGGTTCTGAGCTATCAAGAAGGCATGAAATGCTAATAATCGGTGAAAGCATTGCTGCAGGAACAACTACCGCTTTGGGAGTATTGAGAGCCCTAGGCTATGATGCCAATGAAAAAGTAAGCGGCAGCATGCCATATAATCCTCATGATATGAAAACAAAAGTCGTTGATGAAGGGCTAAAAAATGCGGGACTCGACCCTGAAAAAGATGAAATCGATGCTATTCAAGCAATAGCTGCAGTGGGAGACCCGACATTGCCTGCAATTTCAGGATTGGTTTTAGGATCTGATATTCCAATTATATTGGCAGGCGGAACCCAAATGGCCGCTGTCTGTGCAATAATAAAATCCATAAAACCTAACTTTGATTTTTCAAGAATCAATTTGGCTACTACAGTGTATGTTGCAGGTGATGAAACTGCAGATTTATTCGGAATATTAAAACAAATTGACGAAAGCATTACTGTCAATGTAGTGGACCCTGAATTTGAAAAATCAACTCACGAAGGACTAAAAAATTATTTAAAGGGATTCGTTAAGGAAGGTGCCGGAGCCGGAGGGGCAATGTATACGGCACTCGTTTTAGGAAATTCCCGAGAAAAACTTAGAAAAAGAATAGAAAAAATATGTAAATAGAGATTTAAAATCTCTATAACCTTTTTTTAAAATATGTGAGCTATTGAGCCCATAAATACGACTATGCCCACTATCCAACAGTAGTAAGCGAATATATCCAAACTTCTTTTTTGTATCAATTCCAGCATCCATTTAATGGCCGCATAAGCCGCTATGAATGCTGCTATAAAGCCCAATATTATTGGCAAGAAGTTAACATCAAGAGCTCCACCAATATCTTTAAGCTGGAATACAAAAGCTCCAAAGATAGCTGGAATAGACAATATGAAACTGAATTTTGCGGCAAATTCTTTATCAAGACCTACTGTAAGACCGGCTGCAATTGTAGTACCTGAACGTGAAAGACCAGGTAAGATTGCGCAAGCCTGACCTAAACCCATCCATAAAGCTTCTTTTTTAGTGATGTTATCGTAATTGATATTTCCGCTAGACATCCTTTGGGATAAATAAAGGATTGTACCTGTTACAAATAAAAAGAATGCCGGAACATATAGTGCACCTGAAAAAAGAGACTCTACAGCATCATCAAATAACACGCCGACCAATCCGACGGGAATAGTGGCTAAAATAACATACCAAGCAAGTCTTTTATAGGGATCACTGTAAAATCCTTCCTTAAATCTTCCTTGAAGGATATCCTGGATACTTCCTATCCAAGAGCGAATCATTTTAATTATGTCGCCTCTAAAAAACCACAATACAGCGAGTAAAGATCCTAAATGAAGAAATGTGTCAAAAGCAAGAGAGCTTTCAACACCTAAGATATTCTGGATAAAAACTAAATGTGCTGAACTACTAACCGGTAAGAATTCAGTCAAACCCTGAACTATACCAATAATAATTCCTTGGAGTATATCCATATTTCACACCGCTTAAATATAAGTCATCCAACCGTATTTATCTTCAACTTTAGCTTCAACGATATCAAAGAAAGCAGTTTGTATTTCCTCAGAAATTGGTCCTCTTTTACCAGCACCTATTGTTCTGTGGTCGATTGAACGGATTGGAGTAACTTCAGCTGCAGTTCCTGTAAAGAATACTTCATCTGCAAAGTATAATCTTTCTCTTGAAATGGTTTCTTCAACAACCTCATATCCTAAGTCACGAGCGATAGCCATTATGGAATCCCTAGTAATACCCTTAAGGTTAGATGATGCCATTGATGGAGTGAATAATTTTTTACCTTCAACAAGGAAAATGTTTTCCCCACTACCTTCAGATACATGCCCTTCATAATCAAGCATGATAGCTTCATCAAATCCATTGTCAATAGCTTCAAGCTTAGCTAATTGGGAGTTCATATAGTTAGCTCCACATTTAGCAAGAGTTGGGAATGTATCAGGAGCTGGTTTTCTCCAAGATGAAACACCAATATCTACACCATTAGCCATTCCTTCTTCACCAAGATAAGATCCCCATTCCCATGCAGCGATTGCTACATTAACAGGGCATCCTAAAGGATTAACACCTAATTCTCCATATCCCCTAAATACAATAGGGCGGATATAACAACCGTTTAAATCGTTGATGCGAACTGTTTCAAGGATTGCTTCTGCAATTTCCTCTTGGGTGAAAGGAATATCCATCTTATATACTTTTGCTGAGTCAAATAAACGTTGTACATGTTCTTCTAAACGATATACTGCAACACCCTTTTCATTAGAGTATGCACGAATACCTTCAAAAACGCTAGTTCCATAGTGAACTACATGAGAAAGTAATGAAATATTTGCATCTTGCCATTCAACAAATTCTCCGTCAAACCATACTTTTGTCTTTTTGTCATCCCATGCCATTTTATCACATCATTTTACATTAATGATAGTTAATATATTTTTATTTAGATATAAACATTACTTTTATATTACTTTTTAAGACAATAGAAAGGTATATATAATAAGAAATTCATAATAATATTTGTTGGTTCCGTGGTCTAGTGGTATGATACCTCCCTTACAAGGAGGGGATCACGAGTTCGAATCTCGTCGGAACCACTGTTCTAATTTTTTTGGATTTTAACACATTTAGACCATCCGCTAATTTTTCAATATCATAATTTAATCTAAAATTAATACTTATTTTAACATTTATTTTATCAGAAAATTTCTAAAAAATATGAGTATTGTATAAAATATTTTAATTAAAATAAAATATTGAATAATATTCAAGAAATAAATTTATACAATAGTCAAAAATCGTAAATAATAAAATTTAAATAGTTTTTGAATTAAAATTATAACTATCGAAAAAGGAGATTTAATTATGGTAGTTAAAATTGCTATTATTAAAAGTGGTAATATTGGTACTTCACCAGTAATTGACCTATTGTTAGACGAAAGAGCAGACAGACCAAATATCGATGTAAGAACCTTTGGATCTGGAGCAAAAATGAACCCAGAACAAGTAGAAGACGTTGTACCTAAAATAGACGCTTTCGAACCTGATTTCGCAATTTTCATTAGCCCAAACCCAGGAGCACCTGGACCAGCTAAAGCAAGAGAATTATTATCTGAAAAAGATGTTCCTGCTATCATCATCGGTGACGCACCTGGTAAAGGTAAGAAAGATGAAATGGACGAACAAGGCTTAGGATACATCATCGTAATGTCTGACCCAATGATCGGTGCAAAAAGAGAATGGTTAGACCCAACTGAAATGGCTATCTTCAACTCAGACATCTTAAAAGTACTCGCAGAAACCGGTGCTTTAAGATTAGTTCAACAAACCATTGATGCTGTTATCGCACAAGCAGACGCTGGCGAAGCAATCGAATTACCTAAACTCATCGTTACTGCTGAAAAAGCTGCGGAAGCTGGTGAATTCGCAAACCCATACGCAAAAGCAAAAGCTATTGCTGCATACGAAATGGCTGGATCTGTCGCAAACTTAGACATGAAAGGTTGTTTCATGACCAAAGGTTTCGAAAACTTCATCCCATTAGTAGCTGCTGCACACGAAATCGCTGCATGTGCTGCTAAATTAGCACAAGAAGCAAGAGAAATCGAAAAAGCAAACGACACTGTTTTAAGAACCCCTCACATGAAAGAAGGAAACCCAGGTCGTAAAACAGACTTAATCTCAAAACCAGAATAAGTAGCGTCCTTGCTACTTTACTTTTTTTATTTTTATTTTTTCAAAAAAATAGTCTATTTTTAACTAAAATATTTAAAAAAAAGAAAATATAGTGTAAAAACTATAATACTCCTTTTGTAGAAGGAATTTGATTATGTTCTATTTTAACAGCTTCTTTTAAAGACTTGGCGAATGCTTTAAAGATAGCTTCAGCTTTATGATGGTCATTTGCGCCTTCAGCGGTTCCATAAATATTGATTTTTGCACTGCTTGCAAATGACTCGAAAAAGTGAATTACTATATTGGATGTCATGTCGCCGATTTTTTCATTTTTAAAATCAATGTCCATATTGCAATAACTGCGTCCACTAATATCAATTGCAATGGTAGCCACTGACTCATCCATAGGAACAATAGCATGCGCCATTCTTTTAATTCCCTTTTTATCGCCAATAGCTTCAGCGAACGCTTCACCAAGCAATATTCCAACATCTTCAATAGTGTGATGATCGTCTATTTCAATGTCGCCACTTGCTTGAACATCCAAATCAATCATACTATGTTTTGAAAAAGACTCTAACATGTGATTAAAAAAGTTTACTCCAGTGGAAATATTGTAATCTCCACTACCATCAAGATTCATTTTTATATCAATTTCAGTTTCAGAAGTTTTCCTTGAAACAATAGCATCTCTAGTCATAATTTAACCTATATTTAAATTGATTTAAGCCTCAAGCATTTAGGCATCTTCGCCCGGACGTATAATTTTAATACAATTTGTAGGGCATTCCATTGCACATAATGTACAAACATGACAATATCTCAAATCCAATATATGTGCAACGTTAGTAATTTTCCAAATTTTAGCTGCTTTCGGACAAATCTCTTCACATTTACCGCAGGCGATGCACTTATCCTCATCAACTAAAATTTGTAACACAAAATCACCTATTATAATTTTAAAGTAGCTACAGACATAGCCTTAAATCCAACATAAACTTCTTTTCCTATATTGAGATTTAATTCCTTTTCAGCAGAAACTGTAATATCTGAGCATAGAATAACTCCACCAACATTTACCTTAACACGAATAATCTCACCAATAAGCTTCATTTCAACAATTTTGCCCTTGAGAATATTACGTATACTGGATGTTTGCGGCTCTAACATCAAAAAGATATTATCATAACTAATCAAAGCAAGTATATTATCTCCAATTTGATATTTTCTATTTAAAGGAGCGTTGATCTGGAAATCTTCCATTTTTATAGTCATTACTCCCTTAACATCATTGATATCAATTATTTCCGCTTCAATTTCATTAACATCTTTGTGAAGTTCCATGATTGCATTAATTTTCTTACATTCTTTTAAAATAGAATAACCTTCTTCAGTAAGAGTGGTTCCGCCACCCCCGCCTTTTCCCCCTTTTGTTGTACTAACAATTTTTACATTCAGTGTTGATTCTAATTTTTCAATGTAATTTAGAGCAGTTCTATATGAAACATTGATATATTTTGATGCTTCAGTTAAAGAACCAGTGTCTAAGATAGATTCTAAAAGTTGGTATTTTTTACTATCCAACAAAAAAGAATTTCCATCGACATTGATTTTATATTCAACACCTGCACTAACATCAGCCATTATAAATCCCCCAAAATATAATGATAATTAAAATTTTATTTCTTATAATTTAAATAAGTTTTCAATTATTTAATTTCGAAACTCTATTTTTTCCACTAAATCTAACAATTTATTTAAAATTTTCGAAAGCGGGCCAAATTTAGTGGTATATCCTCTGAAAGTTGCAATATCCTCTTTTGTAAAGAATTTGACTAAAATCAATGCAAAGAAATAAACTATCATGCAAAGAATTATGCCAGGGAATAGGAATAATGTTGTTTTAGGGATAAATAATCCGAAAACAGCCATAATAGCAGAAGCCGCTAAAATTTTAACAACTGGCATGGTTGGAGCTTTGGCTTTTGTTAATTTAAATACAAAATAGATACAAGGCACCATCATTAAAAAACAAGCGATTGTGGTTGCGGCAGCACCACCAGCAATGCCTAAAGATGGAATCAAAATCCAACAAAGAATAGCGGTAAGAATAGAACCGCAAATTAAAATATACATAGGAATCCTAGGATTTCCAATACCTTGAACAATACTTGTGGATATTGTGAAAATTGAATAAAATGTCATTCCTATTGATAAGATCGCCAAAGCGGCTGCACCTGCAACATAAGCGGGATTTTTAAAGTAAAGCAAATGTAGAGTAGGCACGGCAAATAACGCAAGACCTATACACATTGGAACTACAAACAACAATGAAAGTTTATATGACTCTCCAACGTATTTTTGAAGAGCATTTAAATCGTGCACCTTGAAAGCTTCAGAGGAAGCCGGCAGAATTGTAGTTGCAACAGAAGTTGAAATTATCAAAGGCAATCTTGCAATCGGATCGGCAGCTGCGAAAAATCCGACATCGGAAAAAGTTAAAAATTTACCCATGACAATAGTACAAACATTATAAATCAGCATTTCAGCAATAGCTGTAATGATTACAGGAATTGAAAACTTAAGCAAACGTGCCGCTAATCTTAATTCATCGCGGAATGTGAAAACAAAATTTTCACTTGGCTTTGGAATATATTTTGGCATGTAAAATTTAAATATCAGTACTCCGGAAGTTGAAGAAAGAGCAAAACCGATGACAGTACCCCATAATGCTCCAATAGCTGAAAATCCCATCAAAACAAATGCTGTTGCAAAGAAAATCATGGAAATTTGCTCTACAGCACGGGTATATACAATATACTCCATCTTATATACGCCTTGGAATGCACCCCTAAATGCACCGACAACTACACCAAACGGAGTGATTAGCCCTACAATCTGTAAAGGAATCAATGCAAGAGGCTTTCCCAAATAATCATAAGCCAACCATGGAGCGACAACAAAAATCATCAAAAATCCTAAAAACAACCCCAGACATACCATAATCTTTAAAGCCGTGTATATAGTATGCCGAGCCATGTCATGCTCATTGACAGCCTCATATTCTGCTACGAACTTGGCAATCGCCGGAGGAAGTCCACCAGCAGCAAGTGTTTGAAAAATACCTTGGAAAGGTAATGTAACCCCCAAAATACCATAAGAGGCGGGCCCCAATAATATTGCCATTAAAAAGCGGTAAATATAACCTCCAACACGGAAAATTATATTTCCAATGAAAATTATCAAACTACCTCTAACTAACTTACTTGCCATAATATACCTTTAAAAATTAGTTATTATTAATTTTAATTGATTTTAATATTTAAATATACTTATTTAGGAAATTTTTAAATTCCACCAAGGTCCTATCTAAAGACTGCCAACCATAAGAATCGTTTTTAATATCATCTAATGAATCATTTGACCAAAAAGAAGCACCTAAATTAGAACCGAAAGGCCCTCCGCTTACAGGTATTATGCCATGTATCATAAAATATGTAATATTTTTCAGATGTGCAAAATCCTGACCGCCTGTCCTGTCGCCACCGACAGCTATGCTCATCCCAATCTTTCCTCGAAGCAGATTATAGTCAACTGCTTCCAAAGCTCGAGTTCTATCCATTATAGTCGCCAAATTGCTACTTATTCCTCCACTTTGAACAGGAGTGGCCAGAATTATGCCGTCGGCTTCCTGAAGGCCCCTATACACATCAGCCATGTCATCTTCGATTATGCATCTTTTATGCTCCAAGCAAAAATCGCAGTGCATACATGGCTTAATGGATTTGGCCTGACAAGTGAATATCTCACAGTCGAATCCGTCCTCTTCAAGTTGATTTAAAGCATTCTTTAAAACATGCTCTGTCGTGTTATTTCTAGGACTAGCACAGATACCAAAAATTTTCATAAAAATAGTTTGTAAAACAATTATTAAATACTTTTAAAAAATTAAAAAAAATAAAATAAAGATTAAAAACTTTAAAAAGTTAATAATCTTTTAAATTTAGTCATCTCTTTTCATATAACTTGAATTAAACAATAAACTAACTAATACAATACCTATTATAGCATAAACAAGTGTGTACGTTGGTTCTCCATTAGACTTGGCTTTAGGGTTTCCATTAGATTTTCCTCTACCGCTAGTAGCTGTAGCATTGCTTGATTCATTATCGTCAGTTGAATTATCATGTTCAATTATATCAGCATCTACAGCATTAGCTGGAATGTAGCCAGGCCTTGGATTGCAACCAGGTCTCCAATGTTTGTGCTTGTGATGAGGAAAGTGCTTCTTATGATGATGGGAATGATTCCCACTACCATTACTTCCATTTGTCGAATTATTCGTACTGCTAGTAGTTAAATTCTTCATTATTTTATTCTCGTTATCATCAGCATGACTATTTACAATAGATTGTTGTAAATCTTGTTGTAATAACAACAATAATGGAGTCCATATTGCTTTATGATCCGGCAATAAAGTTTCGCTAGACATTCTAGAACCTAGAACGTCATTTAAACTGTCCCAAGATCCTGCGGTTGAAGCTTTGTTTGAAACGTAACCAGAGGAAGTTAAGACCATTAAATTAGGCATATCTTTATAGATCACATTTACGTGTTTAATATATGCATAATCCAAACCATGAGAGTTAGTATCATTAATTACATGACTATGTTCATCTTCAACTCCGTCACCAATTAAAGAGACATGCACTTCATTGGTTGAAGGACAATATTTAAGTAATGCATCAGTAACTTTGTAACCATCAAGACTAATTTCGCCCATGTTTCCATTTACTGCATCCTTTAGAATTTCGGATGTTACATTAGAATTCCAGTCATCTGCTAAACTTGCGAACAAAATTATGTTATCAGCACCAACATATTCCAATAACATTTTCCAATCTGCGAAAGATATTGTTCCAAAATATACCTCTTCATCAGAAATATATCCTGAAGATATTAGAACACGGTCGAATACTGGCTCACTAATTTGACAAATTTCTGACAAATCACCTGCAACTACTTCTAAAACTGCATTATCATTTTCACATTTAAGCAAATTCGCCTGAGGGACTACATAACTACTAAATTCATAACTTTCAGAAGTTTCCATATCACCAGTAACTTCAGATATTAATGAATCACCTATATCCAGGCCAATATATTCATCATGTCGATTTAAATATTGCGTAGCTGAATCAAAAATATTAATTTCATCTAAATTATTTGTTGAATCGATTGCAACTTCATAACTAGAAAAACTATTAGAATTTTTCAAAATAACTTCATTATCTACAACTTTTTCTGTTGAAATTATTTCATCAACATCAAAACCATGACCAATTTCATTGATCATGGACAAATCAAATGACTCTAAACAAACATAAGAATCATCTAAATTACAAGAAACCAATAAATCAGGAGATTTATAAGCAACTTGATTATCGACTAAATCGTAAGATTTTAAACATCCAGCAGAAACGTATGAATCATGGGAATTTGACAATTTATAATTTCCCTTAATAACCAGGAAATCATCCCTATCAGGAGACTGTAAAGATTCATGAGAATTATCACAATCAACTGAATTTGAAGATTCATAGTTTGATAAATCATTATTTTGTGCATTACATGAAGATAAACTTGTATCTAAATCAGCAGAAATAGGACTTTCAGCCACAACTGATGACGTGTCATCAATATTTTCTGCAGAAACTCCACTTATAGTTAACATTAAAAAAATGAAAATTAAAAATGGAGCTAATAGTTTCTTAATATTTTTTTACCCCCACAATTAATATATAAAAATTTATACAGCACTTTTAACTAGTTTTTATCACCACCATAAATATTTATACAGCAACAATATTTTAACAACTAATTATCACTGCCATACAAAAATTTATACACTTATAGTTTGGTGTTCACGGTTAATATATGCTACACATTTTAAACTAAAAATTAAAAAAATTAAAATTTTAGATTTTAGCGAATATGCCCCATATATAAGTAAAATATATAATTATAAACATACATAACATAGAAATGAGGATTTGAATATGAAAGTTGGTAAAGGTATTGTAAAAAAATATTCTAGGGAATATAATAGAACATTAAAAAATGGTGAGAGAAAAAAATACACCACCGAACAAATTCAAATAACAGTGCCTAAACACGAAGATATTTACCAAAACAAAGAAGAAGTTTTAATAATACCGCAATCAGAAATAGAAAATTTCAAAAGTAGAGAGGAAGAAAATCAAGCATTGAAGGTAGCTAATTATTTACATGTAGAGGAAGTGAAAAAATTGGAAAGACAACTAGAAGAAAATTTAAACCCATCTACTTTAGGATTTCAAAGTGAAATTGAAAAATTAAGAGCTGAACTCGCCCAAAAAAATAATGAATTAGCTGAAATGGAAAGCAAATTCAATTCCCTACATGAAGACAATATTAACGATTTGAAAAATGAAAACAATCTGATTAGAGATAAGCACTCCAAATTAATCGTTGAGAATGAAAATCTCAAAACTAAATTCGTTAACATAAAAACCGAAAACGAAAATCTCAAGACTAAATATTCCAGCATAAAAGAAGAAAATAAAAACCTTAAAACAAAATGCACATCCTTAAAGGAGGAACACTCCTCAATTAAAGAGAGTTACAATAAGGTTAGTCGCAAATATGATCAATTAAAACAAGAAAATCTCAATACAAAAACCAGTTATGCTGAAATGTATGAAATTAACGAAGGTCTGGAGAACGATTATGACTCCCTTCGAGTTGAATACAACGATTTAGTTGATAAATACAACGCTTTAGAAGAAGAGCTATATACAATTAAGAATACAAAATCACACGACGAATATATAGCCAATAAAGTCAAAGAATTTATTTTAAAAAGTAGAAACTAAAGAGTTTTATAATCATCCTGAAATTCAGGATTCCATCTTTTTAATCCAGGAATAAACATGGCTGTAATACCAGTTGCTTGGGTTTCCGCCAATCTTGGATTTTTTTCCATCATTTCTTTTGTTTTTCTAACAATCATCTCATTAAGAGTTATATCAGGTTCCGTATATTCTCCATCTTGAAAACAATCTTTACAAAATTCAGGATTAAGACTTCCATCTTTATTTGTTCCATAATCTTCTTTTACAATTGGTCTGCCACAAGAATTACAAAATCCCATAATAAAAACTCCTAAAAAAAATAAGAAAAAAATAAATTAGAAATTAATCTAATTTACTTGTTCGTCTTCATCCATTGCAAGTCTCATATTATCAGGATCTGGGTCGAAATGTTCTAAGAAGTCTTGAGCAGCCCTTCTTACATCTCTAGAACCAATAATATATCTTCCTGCAATGATAATATCTGCACCTTTTTCAATTGCTTCTTCTACGTTGCTAGGTCTAATTCCACCTGCAACAGCGACTAAACCTTTACCGAGAATTTCCTTAATTTCTTTGATGTTACCCCATTCGGTCATGCCGCCGAGGTCTTCACCATGTTCGGCTTTGTATGTCTCTAGATCCACATTTCTGTGTAACAATACGATATCTGGTTTTAAATCATCTGGCAATTGAGATAACTTTTTATCAAAGTCTTTGACATTCATCATATCAAGGATGGAATAGATTCCTTGTTTTTGAGTTTCATGAATAGCTTTCTTGATAGATTCGATAGTACCAAGACCGGAAATAGCTACTGCATCAGCAGTCTCGTCAGCTGCCATTTTAACTTCTACACGACCAACATCTAAAGTTTTTAAATCAGCAATAATGAATGCATCCGGACGTAATTCTCTGATTTTGCCAACAACTCCAACACCGAACTTTTTAACAAGTGGAGTTCCTGCTTCGAGAAGAATTCTTTCATTATCAGGTATATCAGCAATGATTCTTTCCATTGCGTCTAAATTATCTAGGTCAAGTGCAACTTGTAAGTATGGTGGTGACCAAAGTTTTTTGACCTTGAATCCCATAATTGGGTGAGTTCCACGGTCTTTTTCTGCGAGTACTTTGTCAATAGATGGGTATCCGTCCATAGCTCTTCTGATAGCTAATTTTGTTGCACCATAATTATATTGATAAATTTTTCTGAAATCTTTTGCAGATGGATCAATGAATACGCTCGCATTAATAACAATGTCTTCAACTATATCTTTAGGGATGTATCCATCTTCTACTGCATCAGCCACTGCTCTTGCAACAGCAGTTTGTGCAGGTCCAAAAATCTTACTAGCATCATCTAAATCACCAACAGTTACTTTAGGGATAATTAAAGTAGCTGGTTTAGTCATCAAATTAGGTCTAATTACACTTGTCAAAGGAGTGTGGCCTACAGAAAGGTTAGATAAACCATTTGCGAAAGCTTGGCCAACAGGTCCAAATTTATCACCAATTAATAAATCAACGTGTGCTAATTCAGGGCCATCTCCAATAAGAGCTTCTCCTATTCTATACATTGGGTCCATTAAATTTCCTCCGTCATATAATAACATTTTATAATTTATTTTTATTGATAAATATAATTATTGGAAGTTAATCCTTCTTGAAATATCCTTAGGTAAAGGCAATTTTCTGAAAGGTTTTCCTTCACATTTTCCGTTTATCTCTGCAATCAATTCATCAACTGTCATGTCAACCTTTTCGCCAGTTTCACGAACAGTCACTTGGAACTTGCCGGTTTCCATTTCTTTGTCTCCAACGACAAAAATGTATGGAATCCATTCTTTAGCCGCATTTCTAATTTTTTTACCGACACTTTCATCCCTATCATCCACATCGACACGAATATTTGAAGCATTGATTTTTTCATAAACGTCTTCTGCAAATTCCTTATGAGCATCTCCAACAGTGATGATCCTTGCTTGAATAGGACTTAACCAAGTCGGCAGCATTGGAGCTTTTTCATTAATTTCCAATGCAGTTTTTTCAAGCATGGCACATAAAACCCTTTCAATACTTCCAGTTGGGGAAGTATGTAAAATTGTTGGGTTGTGCTGCTCGCCGTCTTCACCTAGGTAAGTAATGCCAAATCTTTTACCACTTTCAACATCAATCTGAACAGTTGGGTTTTCAATTGGACGACCTAAAGCATCAATATTTGCTAAATCGATTTTGCATACCCAATAATGGTGTCTTTCAGGTAAAATTTCTAAAAGAATAGGCTTATTGAATTTACGAGCAATTTCATACATCCATTCTTCATTATCATCAAAGAAGTCCTGAGTGGCTCTGAAAATTACTTCAAAGTCCAAGTCTAAATCCTTACCGGTTTGCATACACATGTCAGTTTGGTTAGAGAATTCTTCTAAAGAAGAAGGAACATCAGCACAGAAAGAGTGACAATCAGGCATGGTGAATGCTCTTAATCTTTTAAGACCTACAACTTCACCTTTTTTCTCGAATCTAAAACTGTATGTGGATAATTCATAAATCTTAGCAGGCAAGTTTTTCCAAGTCAAGTAAGAATCGGCCATTACTCTGAATGCTCCAAAACAGCATGCGAATCTAAGCATCAAATTCTTTTTGGTGTCTGTCCTGTATTGTCTTTCTCCAAACTTGTATGCATGCTGATAAATTGCTTCATTATCCAAGTCGTAAAAGATTGGAGTTTCAACAGGCATGGCTCCACGGTCTACAGTTAAGTTGTAAACATAATCTGCCATTAAGTCACGAATTAAACGTCCTTTAGGATACCATCTGAGATTTCCAACATCGGATGCCGGTTCATAATCACAAATTTCCTTTTCTCTCATTATCTTGACATGAGGAGGTTCGCCTTCATCAGATGCCCCCTGTCCAAGCTCATAATCAACAAGTTGTTTGAAAGCCCTATTTTCAAATTCAAAGTCTTCAATTTGTGTGATTTTATCTCCTTCAAGAATTTGCCAGACTGAAGGTTTTCTTTCAGCTTTAGCTTCTTGCTTTTCAGCAGTAATGGTTCTTGAAAGTTCACTTAATGGGTGTCCTTTGCATGACATCTCAAATGCCTTATACCATCCAAAAGGTACTCTCTTAACATTTAACTCTTCAGCAAGCAAAGCTTCTTCGGCAGCTTTTAAAATTTGTACAGCTACTTTTGGAGAGCTTAATGATGAAGATAAGTGAGCATATGGATATAATACAATATTTTCAGCTTTAACTTGATCATTAGCTTTTTTAACTTCACTAACTAAATTTTCAACAATACCTTCTGGATTATTTTCATCATCTTTTTCAACAGCTGTAAATACAACTAAAGAATCGTCAAAGGCGCCTTCTTTTTTAGCATCCTCTATTTCTTCAGCTACAGGTGTTTTATTCTTTACATTATAATTTAAATAATCAGAATGAATTAGTAAAATTCTCATTTAACCACCATATATTATGATTTAAATTTTAGTTTTAATATTATATAAAAATAGCTAATGTTAAATTTAATATAAATTAATTACAAAGTATTAATCATGAGAATCATTTTAGCAGGAACTGGCAGTGCGGTTGGAAAAACAACAATTGCAACTGGAATAATGAAAGCACTAAGTGAAAAATATAATGTACAGCCATTTAAAGTAGGACCGGATTACATTGATCCTTCCTATCATACATTAGCCACTGGAAATACATCAAGAAACCTAGATTCCTTTTTTATGCAGAAAGGCCAAGTTAGAGATTCATTTCTTAAGGGCATGAAAGGCAAAGACATCGCTGTGATTGAAGGTGTCAGGGGCCTTTATGAGGGAATCGACTCAATCAATGACATTGGAAGTACCGCATCTGTAGCAAAATCTCTAAATGCTCCTGTTATTTTAATTATCAATTCTCGAAGTTTAGTAAAAAGTGCCGCCGCTCTTGTCTTGGGTTTTAAGGCCCTCGACCCAGAAGTAAATATTGCTGGCGTTATTTTAAATAAAGTTAAAAATAAGGCCCATTATGAAAAAACCAAGAAATCCATAGAAGAACTCACAAAAACTGAAGTTATTGGC
Source organism: Methanobrevibacter sp. (assembly GCF_017409525.1). Lineage (NCBI taxonomy): Archaea > Methanobacteriati > Methanobacteriota > Methanobacteria > Methanobacteriales > Methanobacteriaceae > Methanobrevibacter > Methanobrevibacter sp. Next base: position 61,384 of record NZ_JAFQSO010000004.1, read on the forward strand.
GGAATAAATCGTGACGACAATATCTCAATAGAACAAAGACATTTAGGTCTAGTTCCAGCAGTTGAAAGGGAAAATTCCTTAAAATTTATTGATATTTGGTCTGAAGTTATAAAAAATTCAATCGATTTGGACAGATTAATCGAAATTGCAAAATCTGCACCTAAAATAACCTCAGATATCGTTCCAATCTGGAATAAATTAAATAAGCAACCTGTCAAAATCGGAGTGGCATTTGATGAAGTATTTAATTTTTATTATAAAGAGAATATTGAATCGCTAGAGGCAAACAATGCTAAAATAGAATATTTCTCACCTTTAAAAGATGAAGAGTTGCCCGATGTTGACGGATTATATATTGGCGGAGGATATCCTGAACTTTTCTCAAAGCAACTGTCAGAAAACGAGAAAATGCTTAAAGATATTAAGCAGTTCCACTTAGAAAATAGAGCCATCTTTGCCGAATGTGGCGGTTTAATGTATCTTATGAATTCCATCCATGACGATGCAATGGTTAATGTATATCCTTACAAATCAATTTTAACAGATAGGGTTCAGGCATTGAAATATACAATTGCAGAAGTTACACAGGACAATATAATCTCTAAAAAAGGCGAAAAATTCCACGGCCATGAATTCCATTACTCTAAAGTAATCGTTGATTCAAGCAGCATAAAACATGACCTGGCATTCAATATCCTAAGAGGCAAGGGATCCTACAACAACAAAGATGGATTTATGGAAAAGAACACACTTGCAAGCTATGTCCACACCCATGTAGCTGCAATGCCAAACTTTGGTGGAAATATGGCCATTTCATCTCTGGAACTTGGAGAATGAATTAAAAAAAGAATTAGATGTTGGCGTGAATCTATAATCTAAACACACTTTATTGGGATAGAAACCGAACCAACATTAAAATTTAAATTATATTAATTTAAACGAAAATTAATATAATCAGAATAACTAATGAAATGAAGAAAACAAATGTTCCTTTTACTATGAAATCACTATTTCTAACTGTGTACAATGATAGACCATAAGACAATAGCAATGCGACAATCATCTCAATTAGTCCACAAATGCCTGCATCCACACCTAATAAATTGCCAAATATAAATGCAAGCAGATAAGAAATAATTACAACCATGATAATCAGAGCAATTGGATTTTCAATTAGTCTGAACAATAATGAGTCATAATCTAAGCGTCGGCTTGGAGAATTATAGTTGTATAAATTTGTCTGAGACAAGCCACTGCCTCTTGAAGATTTATTTCTATTTAAAAAAGATAATACGGAACTGGATCTAGGTTCATCAATCTGCCTATATAAGGTGTTCTTGTAAACATTCGGATTTGCATCCCTTCTCTGCATAAAATATTCCATATCTGAAGCGTCATATTCGTATTCCGGATATTCTTCTTCAATATAGGCTGATGCTCCACCATCATAAGGAGTGTTATCTAAAGTAGTTTGAGAAGTCTTGTCCTGATAACGTTTGGCAAGCTCAAGTAAATCATCCCTGTCAACTAGTTTAATGTTTTTCCTAAGCGCATAATTTTTTGCCTGATTAGAAAAATAAGATGAAGACACAATTGTTACCTTAGATGCTTTTATGCTTTGTTGAACATCTTCCATTTCTTTTAAAACATCAACACCAATTTCAAAGTCCTTATCATAATTTTTACAGGCTACAACAACTCCAAAGTCCCCTATTGTTGTCGGTAATATAGCATATATATCAATGACTTTCTGAGAGGTTTTAAAATTTTTGTAAACTTTGAAACCAGAGTCCTCCATTACCTTTGCTATAAAATTTATCAATTGTGGTTTTTCCAAGCTTCCACCCATGTGTGTTTTTTCATCAAAAATTAATAATATATTTTATAAATGAAATTATTATTAAAGTTTTTTATAATATCCAATAAACCTAAAATTATTTAAAAAAAGAGCTGCCTTAATAAATATATGAAAGCGTTAATAAGTAATGATGATGGAATAACCGCCTCAGGAATATTGGCTGCAAAAAAAGCGGTCGATAAATTATGTGATACATATGTTGTTGCCCCTGAACTGCAACAAAGCGGAATTGGGCATGCATTAACATTATACGAACCGTTAAGAGTTAATCCTTGTACACTAAGAGATGGAAGTAAAGGATATGGAGTGAGTGGAACCCCAACTGATGCCGTGACAATCGGGCTATTTGAAATACTTGACGAAAAACCAGATTTAATGATTTCAGGAATTAACACCGGTTATAATTTAGGACAAGCAGAATTAACTACATCAGGAACTCTTGGAGCCGCTATTGAAGCTGCAAGTTTTGGCATTCCCACAATTGCAATTTCTCAAGAAGTAACAAGAGACGACATCAAATTCGAAAACGGGCACGTGCAAATTGACTTTGATTTTGCAGGAATGATGCTTAAAAAATTATCTAAAATAATATTGAAAAAAGGTTTACCTGAAGGAATTGACTTATTAAATGTAAATATTCCAGCGAACCCTATTGATGAAGAATTTGAAGTTGTAAAACTTGGAAAACGAATGTATACTCCAGTAATTGATAAACGAATGGACCCCCGTGGAAAACCATATTACTGGATTGGCGGTGAACCATACGAATTCGATGAGCCTGGAAGTGATGGTTATGAATTACGTAGATCTCAAAAAACTACAATAACACCACTTAAAATTGATTTAACTAGTGATATGAGTCTATTAAAAGAATGGTTAGGATAAATTTAAATCTCTAAGTATTTTATCCCTTTCTTCATAAAGCTCATTTAAAATTTTCTCATCGGTACATCCATCTTTTTTTAGTTGAGCTATTGTACGAGTAATAGCTTCTAAACTACTTTCTAATTGATTAATTGCCATAATATTATTTTGAACATTAAAGTATTTAAAGTTGAAACATCAATATTAAAATAGAAAATTCAAGGATTTGAAAAAATGAGTTTTGAAAAAGATAATGTGAACAAACTTTTTGCACAATTTAAAAACAAGTATGTTAGTGTTGATTTAAGGGATAATAATAGAAGCGAAGGAAAAGTCGTTGCTATTGATAATTATCTAAATCTAGTCCTTGAAAATGAAAACGGATTGGAAACCATTAAAGGCGGAAATGTTGTATTTGTTAGCCTAAAAGAAGATAAATAGAAGTTTAGATATCCACTTCTATACCTAAAATCTCTTTTTTACCATTGTAAACGTCCATCGCTATTTGAGCTGCACCGATAGCTCCAGATTCTTTTGAAATAACCTTCAAATCATATTTATTTTTGAAATATTTATTAATTTCATGTTCAAAATTAAATGGTTCGGTTGCAGATCCAATGGAACCTGTCAAAACTATGCCTTCAATTTCATTTTCACATACAACAGCAAGCCCTGCTATTTCCATGGCTACAGTCATTATTAAAGTGTCGATAGCTAATTTTGCTTTTTCATCACCATTTTTATAGTTTTCCAAAAGCTGATTTTTCATATTAGCTACCTTTCCATCAATTTCAGCTATCTTTATTGCACCCGCATGTGAAAAACATCCGTTTGCTGAAGCGTTATTTTCATCGATATCCCTAATCATTTCTAAATCTAAAGGTCCATGAACAACACCCATCGCTCCAACACACGCATCCATAGCACCTTTGATTTTTCCATCCTCTATTAGAATATCCACGCTATTTGATGAAATATCTGCTACAATAAAATTAGACCATCCGGTTTCCTTAACTGCATTATAGGAAATACTTACTTTTTCAGGGCTTGCTTGATGAGAATAAGCTGCCCTGAATAATTCATTTAAAGATGTAGAATCCTTATGAAGGCCAGGAATCATTACAGAATCTATATCAAGTTGTTCCAGTTGTGAGAAAACTGATGTTCCGCCACCAGTGACCTTACCGGCACCATTAATAGATAGAATTCCCCTATCCTCAACCTTATCGGTCGGTAGGATTTTATTTATGCCATCGCCCATAGCATAGGTAATAGCCATCATTTTTATAGAGTCTAAATCTACACGTTTTTCCAGTTCTTCAGTTGCAGAAACCAAACCCTGTTTACTCTCTTCCCTTCCTATCTTAAAAACATCAAGAACTTTACCTTCATCAGACATTATGCAAAAAGAGATTCCAGTAGTTCCATGGTCCATGCCAATAAATACCACAATTACCACACTATAAAAAAATTTTAATAAAAAAAGTAAAAAAAAGGATTAAAAAGATTTAATCATCTTCTTGTAATCCACAAGCTTTTCTAAGTCTTTCACCAACAATTTCGATGTCTTTTTGACTTTCGGCTGCTCTCATTTCTTTTAGATTAGCGCCATCAGTAGCGTTTTCTTCAGCCCATTGTTTTTTGAAAGTACCATCTTGGATTTCTTTTAAAACTGCTTTCATACCGTCTTTTGCTTCTTGAGTAATGATTCTATTACCTCTAGTCAAACCACCATATTCAGCAGTGTTACTTACATCTGTCCACATTCCAGCGAAACCTTTTTCATAGATTAAATCCACAATGAGTTTTACTTCATGACAGGTTTCAAAGTAAGCGATTTCCGGTTGGTATCCTGCTTCAACTAAAGTGGTGAATCCAGCATTGATTAATTCAGTGATACCTCCGCATAAAACTGTTTGTTCGCCGAATAAGTCAGTTTCAGTTTCTTCTTGGAAAGTAGTTTCTAAAACACCGGCTTTTGTTAGTCCGCAAGCTTTTGCCATGCCTAATGCTAGTTGCATTGCATCGCCTGTTGCATCTTGTTTTACTGCAACTAAACCTGGAATACCGAATCCTTCTTCATAGGTTCTTCTTACCATGGATCCAGGACCTTTAGGTGCAAACATTACAACGTTTACATCTTCATCTGGTTTAATTAATTCAAAGTGAATGTTATAACCATGAGAGAAAGAGATAGTATTTCCGGATTCAACATAAGGTGCAATTTGTTCGTTGTATACTCTTTCTTGAATCTCATCAGGAAGTAAAATGTGAATAATGTCGGCTTCCTTTGCAGCATCTTCAATGGTTTTTACAGTCATTCCATCTTCTTGAACCAAGTTCCAAGAGCTGCCGTTTTCTCTTACACCAACAATAACATTAGCTCCACTGTCAGCCATGTTTCTAGATTGTGCTCTACCTTGAGAACCATAACCAATTACCGCAATGGTTTTTCCTTCAAGAGCATCTGTATTTACATCTGCATCGTAATACATTTTCATTTAAAATCATCCCTTTAATTTAATAAAAGTTAAGATACAAATAAAATATCTTACTTAATAAATATAATTTTTAATATTAATAAAATTGACTAAAAAAAATAAAAAAATAATTGATGATTAGTAACCATCAACTAAAACTTTCAACTCACCAGTTACAATATCAATTATAAGACCATGAACCGGTACGTCTGGAATTAATGGGTGGTTTTTGATTTTATCCACAACATTTTTGACATTTTCTTCTTCATCTTCGAACCCGCCAATCCACTCTGCCAAATCATATTTAGCAATGTCTTCTTCTGCAATGCCTCTTGCAATCATTTTTTCTTTTAAAGCTTCAGCATCTGCACCAGCCATACCACATTCTGTGTGTCCTACAACTAAAACTTCTTCACAACCTAAATTGTATAAAGCTGCACCAATTGACCTGATTGCATCTTCACCAACAATTGAGTTTCCTGCATTTCTGACGATTTTTGCATCTCCTCTTTCAAGGCCTAATGCAGGTTCAAAGAAATCAATCAATCTACAGTCCATACAAGTCAAAATAGCTAATTTTTTAGCTGCATGGTGAGACATTTCTTCGCCTTCAAAGTTTTCTACAAATTTCTTATTGTCTTCTAAAACATTTTCTAATATAGTCATTTTATACTCCCCCTTGCCATGGCTGTTAGTCCAGTGCGTGAGATCTTTTTAATTCCATAACCTTTTAATAAAGATATAAATGCATTAACCTTCTTTTTATCTCCAGTAATCTCAATTAATAATGTTTCTTCTGTTACATCAACAATTTTTGCCCTGAAAATATTAGAATATTGCATTATTTCAGCTCTTGCTTCTGCATTAGGAATATTGACTTTAACAAGACATAATTCCCTTTTAACAGAATTTTTAGTGATATCTTTAATCTTGACTACGTCAACTAATTTATTTAGTTGCTTTGTTACTTGCTCCAAACCTTTCTGATCGGCATGTACTGAAATAACCATACGAGATAGGCCATCTACTTCTGATTGTCCTACAGTAATACTATCGATGTTGAAACCTCTCCTATTGAATAATCCAGCAACTTTCTGTAAAACCCCTGGCTTATCTTCGACTAATGTAGAAATAATATGGTAATCCAAATCCATTAAATCACATCCCTTTCCAACTTATATTCACCAATCATCCCATTAATTCCGGCTCCTGGCGGAAGCATAGGTAGAGTTTCTTCGGAATCAATCACAACATTTAATAAAATTGATTCATTGTCCTTAATTGCTGAAGCTAAGGCCTCCTTAGTTTCACCAGGTTTAGTAATTCTAGCTGCATTAATTCCAAAACTTTCAGCTAATTTAACAAAATCAGGACTATCTTTAAATTCAGTTTCGGAGTGCCTTCCACCATATAATAATGTTTGCCATTGATATACCATTCCCAAAGTTCTATTCTCTAAAACTACTGCAATAATAGGTATGTCATAATCATAAATGGTCGCAAGTTCTTGACAAACCATTAAAAATCCACCATCACCATTAATAGATACAACAGGGTCATCAGGACAGGCAACTTTAGCGCCGATAGCAGATGGGAATCCGAATCCCATAGTTCCAAGTCCCCCTGAAGATATAAATTTGCGTGGTTTTTGAGTATCATAGAAATGTGCTGCCCACATTTGATTTTGACCTACATCAGTTGTTAATATTGATTCGGGAGTCAAGACTTCTGAAATCTCCTTAATAACTGTTTGTGGTTTTAATGGAACATCATCATAAGTGACACGAGGCATTAACTCTTGCTTTTTCTGCTTAATCATGTCAGCCCATGACTTCACGTCATCAGAAATTTCATGACCTTTCAAAGTTTTATTTAAAGAAGATAAAACATTTTTGGCATCTCCAACAATTGGCAGATCCACATCTACATTTTTACCAATTTCCGCCGGGTCTATATCAATATGAATAACTTTTGTATCCGGAACAAAACTATCTATCCTACCAGTTGTTCTATCTGAAAACCTTATGCCGACAGCTATTAATAAATCAGATTCATTAATGTAGTCATTAGAAACCTTTCTACCATGCATGCCAAGCATTCCTAATGCTAAATCACTAGTCTCATCAATAGCACCCTTACCTAGAAGTGAAGTCATAACAGGAGCATCAATAGTTTCTGAAAGCTTTTTCAATTCGCAGCAAGCGTTAGATATAATAACACCTGCTCCTGCCAATATTACAGGCCTTTTAGCTTCTTTAATTAAATCACGAGCTTTTTTAATCTGTCTAATATTTCCCTTAACATTTGGGTTATAACCAGGAGTGCTAATTAAAGAATCATCGAATTCTGTAAGCTCTCCTTCCTGAACCTCTTTTGGAACATCAATTAATACTGGACCTGGCCTTCCACTGGAAGCTATCTCAAAAGAAGATTTAACCATTGAAGGTATTAAATCCGGATTTTTAGGTTGGAAACTATGTTTTGTAATAGGCATTGTAATTCCAATAATGTCCGCTTCTTGGAATGCGTCATTTCCAATTAAATGAGTAGGAACTTGTCCAGTAATAGCTACAATTGGAGAAGAGTCCATATATGCAGTCGCTATACCAGTGACTAAATTGGTTGCTCCAGGACCTGAAGTTGCCAAGCACACCCCCACACGACCAGAAGCTCTTGCATATCCGTCAGCTGCATGAGCTGCGCATTGTTCGTGTCTAACTAATATATGATTCATGTCTGCATCATATAACATGTCATAGAAGGGTATGGTTTGTCCGCCAGGATAACCAAATATTGTCTTTACCCCCATATTTTTGAGGGATTCTATTATCGCTTCTCCACCTCTCATTTTAAAAACCTTTTTTATATATTATACAATAACTTTTGAATAAAAAAATATATATAATTATCTTAAAAATATTTACATGATAGTAAGTTGTGCTGATAATATGAATCTTACAAAATACCTATGCCATCGAATTCCAGAAAGAAGTTTCTTTATCAAAGGCCATCAATTTCCAGTATGCGCCAGATGTACAGGATTCTATACTGGTTTAACCGTTTATTTAATCTGGAACCATATTTATGGACACAACTATGATTTAAACACACTAATTATATCCATTATTCTTATGATACCTGTAGCTATCGACGGTTTAACACAATACTTCGGTCCAAGAGAAAGCACAAATCCATTAAGGTTTATTACAGGATTTGTAGGTGGAATCGGTTTAATAATATTTCTAAAAATAACAATAAGGTGGAGTCTTAATGTTTTGTTACAAATGTGGTGAAGAAAATCCGGATGAAGCTAAATTCTGTAAAAACTGTGGAGCCTTATTAAAAAAAGAAGAAACAGTTAAAAAAGCGGAATATATTGAAACACCGCCAATCAATCAACATGCAAACAATAATTATCAGAATACGCAAACTAAAACAACAACTACACCTAAAAAGAATGGCAGTGGTGAATGGATAGCCTGCTGTATTTGCCTATTTGCAATTTTTATAATATTTGCAATAGTTGGATTACATTAGGTAATAATACAAGACAGCCTTTTGGGCATGCATTCTGTTTTCGGCCTCATCATAAACTACAGATTGTGGCCCGTCAATAATATCCCCAGTCACTTCTTGGCCCCTAATTGCAGGCAAGCAGTGCATGAAAATAGCTCCATCATTTGCCAAACCCATCAAATCACTGTTAACTTGGAAAGGAGATAAGTCAAGTTCTCTTTGTTTTGCTTCAGCTTCATCTCCCATGCTTACCCAAACGTCGGTGTATACCACATCAACATTTTCGAGGGCAACGCCAATATCATCACTAACAGTAATTTCTGTGTTATTTTCACTGGCAAACTCCAAAGCAGTTTTTAGGATATCTTCATTAGGCTCATAACCTTTAGGACAAGCAACAGACATGTCCATTCCTAAAAGCGGAGCAATTAATAAAAGGGAATTACACACATTATTTCCATCACCAACAAAGCAGATTTTTTTACCTTCCAAATCACCCAAATGTTCTTTGATTGTTAACATGTCAGCCAATGCTTGACAAGGGTGTTCTAAATTGGTTAACCCGCTTATGACTGGCACGTCGGAATATTTGGCTAGTTCAATAACATCCTCATGTTCAATAGCACGAATCATTATTCCATCAACGAAACGGCTTAAGACCTTGGCAGTATCTGAAATTGGTTCCCCTCTTCCCATCTGCAAGTCATTAGATGACAAGAAGATTGCTCTTCCGCCTAACTGATACATTCCAACATCAAAAGAAACTCTAGTTCTTGTGGAAGACTTTTGGAAAATCATTGCTAATGTTTTACCTTCAAGAGGCCTGTCTTCCATCTCCCCTGCTTTAATTTTACTAGCCAAATCAAGAATATGTTTTACATCCTCTTTAATATCACAAATAGATAATAAACTATCCATCTAAAATTCCCCTTTAAATATTATAAAAAAGAATATTTGTAAAAGATATATATTAAAGGTTTCTATAACTCATCAACACTTCAGAAGTGTATTTTTTGATTTTGATTACTGAATAAAAAAAAGAATAAAAGAAATTTAGTTTAAAATTTCTTTCATGTGTTCAACACGCTTGTTAACAAGTTCTGTTGTACCAACATCTCTTCTGTGATAAACATTACCTTTAACAAATTCACAAGCTTTTTCAGCTATTTTTTCAGCTTCTTCAATTGATTCTCCTCTAGCTACGATACCTAATGCCCTTGAACCGGATAAGTGAATTCCATCGTCTTCCTTAGATACCGCTGCATAGAATACCTTTGCGCCCATCTCTTCAATAGCTTCCTCATCCACTTCAATTAACTCTCCAGCATATTCAGTTTCAGGATATCCATCAGGTACAATGTATTTACATACGCTAGCTTTATCTTCAAATTCTGCTGAATCCAGATTGCCATCTACAATAGCTTGGCAAACGTCAGCCAATGGAGTTTTAAGAAGCGGCAAAACATTCATTGCCTCAGGATCTCCAAATCTTGCATTATACTCAATTAATTTAGGACCATCAGCTGTTAACATGAATTGACCATATAAAATACCTTTGTATGGTTCAGCTTCCTTAGCAATTGCTTTTAATGTTTCTTTCATTATTTCAACTGCCTTATCATAATCATCCTGACTTAAAAATGGCAGTAATCCACCAACATCAGAGTATGATCCCATTCCTCCTGTAATGGCTCCAACATCCCCTTCAAATGCATGAGGGTGGTCCTGTGCTGCAGGCATCGGTGCTAAATTTTCACCATCGCAAAATGCTTGAATAGTAAATTCCTCACCAATCAATCTCTCTTCAATAATTACTTGTGCAAATCCACCCATTTCATTATCAATTACTTCACATGAGTATTCTTTTGCCTCTTCATTATCCTTAAGATGGTCTCCTACAATCTTTACTCCCTTACCACCTGTTAAACCAACAGGTTTTACTACAACATCACGGTCAAATTCATCCAGGAATGCAGAAACATCTTCAGAGTTATCAAACACCTTATAAATTAAAGATCCTTCAATTTCATAATCTTCAAATAATTTTCTCATAAATGATTTATCTGTTTCAATCCTTGCTGCACTTTGGGTTGGTCCTACACATTTAATTCCATTTTTTTGAAGCTCATCTACAATTCCTTTTCCAAGTGGAGCTTCAGGACCAATGAATGCAATGTCAATGTCCTTTTCAACTGCATATTCGGCAACTTTTTCAACTTCCCCTTCATCTCCTTGTTTAAATTCGGCAATTTTAGACATTCCAGGGTTTATTTTACTCATATAACAATATAATTCTACATCATCCTTAAGTGCATCAGCAATAGCATGTTCACGAGCACCAGTACCAACAACTAAAACTTTCATGATTGAGTCTCCTTTATTAATTAAAACTATATTCTTAAAAATATTTAACATTATCTTTAAATACTAATACTTGCATATACAAGAGTATAGTTGCATATGCAAGAGAGGTAAATTATGGAGAAAAATTCAAATATAGAAATGATTACAGGAGACCCAAAAAAAGCCATTAATAAGTTATCACTTCCAATTATAGGCAGCATGTTTTTGATATTTGCAAATAACATTATTGACAGTATATGGGTAGCAGGACTAGGTGCAGAACCTTTAGCAGCACTTGGATATATCACACCACTATTTATGATATTAGTAGGATTCGGAAACGGACTGGGAGCCGGTGGAAATTCATTAATATCAAGATATATAGGAGCTGAGGATAAGCATTCAGCAAACAATGCAGCAATACACAACTTAATTTTAAGTTTTATAGTTTCAATAATCATTTCGATAATATTTCTCATTTTTATGGAACCATTGCTTAACATGATGGGTGCAAGCAGTGTCATAAACTATGCAATGGACTATGGATTTATTATTTTTGCATTGACATTTGCAATTTTAATGCCACCAATCTTAGGGGGAGCATTCAGAGCAGAAGGAGATGTAAAAAGAGCAACATTGCCAATAGCTATAGCGGCAATAATAAACATGATTTTAGATCCGATATTCATTTACACTCTAGGAATGGGAATCAAGGGAGCAGCATTGGCAACAGCATTGGGCCCATTCATAAGCTTGCTTTTAATGTTCTACTGGATTTACGTCAAAAAGGACACATACCTGTCATATAATTTAAAAGACTTCCACAACGATTTAAAAATGTATAAAGACATTTTAGTTGTCGGTATCCCTGCAAGCTTAGAGCAATTGGTGCTATCTGTCTTAACAATCTTTGTAAACTACATGCTAACACTTGTTTCAGGACCTGTAGCGGTAGCGGTTTATACAGCGGGTTGGAGAATAGTAAACATTGGAATGCTTCCGGCGATAGGAGTTGGAACAGCGGCAATATCCGTTGCGGGAGTGGCATATGGAGCAAAAAAATATGAAAACCTACGAGTCACAGCAAGATATGCCGTTAAAGTGGCTTTAATTGCATCAATAATAGTGTGTATAATTTTAAATGTATTTGCTAATCAAATCGCATTTATCTTCTCATATTCAGAAAGCAGCGCACAATTAGCGCCACTGATAGCTAGTTTCTTACAGTTGATGTGTCTATTTATCCTATATGTGCCATTTGGAGCCAGTGCAGGTAATGTATTCCAAGGCGTTGGAAAAGGAACAATATCCTTTGTACTGACAAGTTTTAGGGAATTCATACTTGTACTGATATTTGCATACCTCCTAGGATTTACATTCAATATGGGCGAGTTTGGAATCTATTGCGGAATGCTTTTAGGCGGTGGAATCGGTTCTCTGATATGCTATGCATGCATTGAACTTTACATCAACAAACTAATCAGGAGCAAAGAACATGGAATTTAAAGATGACATTCCAACAGCGCCTTTAATTTCAATAATGTATAGGGAGCATGCAAAATACATTAACGATAACGTTAAAGAGGATGACTTGAGTTTTGGCCTCTTTCCGTTATTAATAAACATATACAAAAATGAGGGAATCATTCAAGAGCAGCTAGCCCAAAATTTTCACCTAAACGAAAGCACAATTACAAGAAACCTTAAAAAACTAGAAGACAAGGGATTTATTAAAAGAGAAAAATATAAAAGAACAAAAAGAATTGAAGTTACTCCTAAAGGAGCTAAAACCGCAAAAAAAGTAATGGATTATGATGAAATATGGGACAAACATATAAAAGAAATTATCGGCGAAAATGAATACAATAATTTTCTAATCACTCTTAAAAAAATTAGTGAGGAGTTAATATGAACCAAACAATCAATGACTTAAAGACAAGAAGAAGCATACGCAAATTTAAAGATGAACAAATCTCAGATGAAGACTTAAAAATAATTCTAGAGACAGGTACTTACGCACCAACAGGAAGAGGTGCACAGTCTCCGAAAATTGTTGTAATTCAAGATGAAGAAACAATTAAAGAGTTATCCGCTTGGAACAGAAGTTTTTTCCCAGTGGAAGTTCCGGATGATTTGGACCCTTTTTACGGCGCTAAAACCTTATTAATCGTTTTAGCAGATAGCGAAATGCCAACCTGGGTTGAAGATGGGGCAAGCGTGCTAACGGTACTTGTCAATGCAGCTCATGCAGTTGGTGTTGGAAGCTGTTGGATTCATAGAGCCCGTGACGAATTTGCGTCTCCTAAAGGAAAAGAACTATTAAAAGAATGGGGAATTCCAGAAAGATATGAAGGAATAGGCCATGTAGTTCTTGGATATCCGGATATGGAAGCACCAGAACCTTTACCTAGAAAAGAAGATTATATCCACTTTGTGGATTAAATTTTTAAAAAAAAAGAAATTGAAGATGAGTCAACAGCTCATCTACATTTTTTCAGGTGCGGAAACACCCAAAATATCCAAAGCGTTTTTGATAGTTGTTTTAGCCCTGTCGACTAAAACCAATCTGGTATCCTCATATTCTGATCCAATGACTTGCTCTGATTTGTAAAATTTGTTAAATGAACCAGCCAAATCCTGTGAGTATTGTGTAATATTGTGAACTCTCTTTTTATTTGCACAATCTTCAACAACTTGAGGGAATTTAGCGATTTGTCTAATCAAATCCTGCTCTGCATCATTTGGAACCCAATCATCAGATACTTCTAAAGAGCCAATGTCCTTGCCTGATTTTGCAAGCAGTTTACATGCTCTTGCATGAGCGTATTGAATGGATGCACAACCTCTCTCAAAGCTTAATGCTTCATCCCATTTGAATGTTAAATGCTTTTCGGGGGATAATTTAGCGATGAAGAACCTTATTGCCCCGACACCTATCTCTTCAGCGATTGGTGCAATTTCTTCTTCAGATAAATCCGGATTTCTGGATTTAATTTCATCGTGTGCTCTTAAAACCGCTTCATCAATTAATTCATCGACAGAAACGAATTTTCCTCTTCTTGTTGACATTGAACCTTCAGGAAGAGTAATGAATTCATAAAATATTACTTCAGGAGCATCTTGTCTAAATATTTCTTCAAAAATAACTTTGATCTGTTTTGCAGCCAACTTATGGTCTGAACCTAAAATATCAAGTACTGTATCACCTAAAGTAGCTTTGTATTTATGATAAGCCAAATCACGGGTGGAATAAAGTGAAGTGCCGTTTGATCTTCTTAAAACAAACTCTTTTTCAATATTAAAGTCTGTTAAATCAATGTATAAAACATCATTTTCCCTTGTAAAACCTTCCCTTTGAATATAAGTTACAAGGTCATCGACTTCACCATTTCTTACAAATTGGCCTTCCCAAACAAAGTCATCATGGACTATGTTCATCCTTAAAAGAGACTCTTTCATTCCAGAAATACATTTTGAAACAACATCTTCAAAGATTTTATTTAACTCTTCATCATCACCCTGCTCATATTTTTGGATTAATTCATCGACTTTGGCTTTAAGAACATCATCCTCTTCAACGGCCTTATTTGCATCAAAGTATAACTTTCCAATCTTGTGGTCAATTTTCTCTCCTTCATAATCCTCAATATTCAATCCACATTCTGTTATACCACATACAATAATAGCTATTTGTCTGCCCATATCATTTACATAATATTGGGTTTCCACATCCCTTCCACCTAATTTTAAAAGTCTAGCAAGGGAATCCCCAAAAATAGAATTTCTGATGTGTCCAATATGAAGCGGACCGTTAGGATTAGCTGAAGTGTGTTCCAATACAATTTTTTCACCATATTCCGGAAGTTGGCCATAGTTTTCATCGACTTTCTCCAAAAGCAATTTTGAAAACTTGGAATAGTCAATGAAGAAATTAACATAAGGTCCAAAGTTTTGAACTTTAGTAAAAATTTCCGGAACTTCAATCTTTTCAACTAACTCTTTTGCAACTTCCGGAGGGGAAGTCCTTAATTTTTTTGTAAGAGCGAATGCAATGGTACTTGCAAGGTCTCCCAAATCAGGATTTGGAGGGAACTCTAATTTAAAATTCCTGTCAATCTCCTCATCATATTGATCCAAAGCCTTATTTATAGCTTCAATAGCCTGTCTTTCAATTTCAAAATACATTAACTCACCTTTAAATAATCATAAACCTCTTAACCAAAGGGACAGATAACCGATTTTTGGAATAACTACCAAATTATCACCAATTGTTACAACCTTCTGCTTAATTTGATCGGCTGTAACATAATATGGGTCTGGAGAATCATTATTATCCCCTTTTATCTCATACATCGTAGTCCCATTAATATCAACAATATTTATAACCCTATGAATAACCGGTTGGTCATACCATTTTGCATCATAAACAACAACATCCCCCACTTGAACATCAGCAGGGTCAAATTCATGAATACCTAAGAAATCTGCTTTTTCAACAAGAACTATGTCTCCTCTATAAAATGCAGGTTCCATACTGCCGGAAACAACTACATTTAAGTGTTGAGCAGCGATTAATACAATTACAAGAATAATTATATATGTTGCAATTTCTTTGTAATTAATTTCCATTATATTACCTTCTTCTCTTCTTGAATGCTACCTGAAGAGCCAATTCAATAGCATCTGAAGTTTTTTGCATGTCCTCCATAGTGTGCGCATTTGAAATAAAATTACACTCAAATTGGGATGGAGGAATAAACACGCCTTCTTTCAATAAAGCCTTAAAGTACCTTAAGAATTGCCTTCTATCAGATTCCTGTGCATCAGCATAATTATAAACTGGTGCAGGATTGAAATAAATTTGAAACATTGAAGCCAGTCCCACTGGTTGAATATTATACTCTTCATCATCTATAATAGACTGAATATTGCCTCTTAGATAGTTTCCTTTTCTCTCTAATTCCTTATAAAACGCATCATCAAGCTGTGTTAAAGTAGAAATACCTGCCTGTACTGAAATTGGATTTCCTGAAAAGGTACCTGCCTGATAAACTGGACCGTTAGGAGCTATTAATTCCATTATTTCTCTTTTTCCACAAAAAGCACCCATCGGAAGCCCTCCACCTACAATCTTACCTAAAGTGGTCAAATCCGGAGTGACTCCATAATACTGTTGAGCTCCACCTCTTGATGCTCTAAAACCAGTGATAACTTCATCAAATATTAAAATGATATTATTCTCTTCTGTAATTTTTCTTATGAATTCTAAAAATCCTGGTTTTGGTTCAATACAACCAACATTGCCCATTACAACTTCCATGATGATACAGGCAATGTCTTCACCTTCTTTTTCAATTAATTCTGTAAGAGCTTCTTCGTCATTGAATGGAACGGACAAAGTGTTTTTTGTAGTGTCTTCGGGAATACCTGGACTGTCAGGCAATGTTGCAGCACCGGATCCTCCCTTAACCAATACATAATCATGAGCCCCATGATAAGCTCCTTCAAACTTAACAATTTTATCTCTGCCTGTGAAACCTCTTGCAAGCCTGATAGCACTCATTGTAGCTTCAGTCCCACTGTTACAGAATCTTACCATTTCAGCAGACGGAATCCTATCAACAACTTCCTTTGCAAGTTTTATTTCATTTTCAGTAGGGGCACCATAAGCAGACCCCATAGTCAATTGATTAGAAACTTCCCTTACAACTTTAGGATCCGCATGTCCTAATATTAATGGACCATAAGCTAAACAATGGTCAATATAAGTTTTTCCATCCACATCAGTGATTTTTGAACCTCCAGCACTTTTAACAAAAAATGGATAAGGTTTGAAAGCACGTACCGGAGAGTTTACTCCACCAGGAAAATAATTTTTAGATTCATTGAATAATTCTTCAGAATACATATTATCACACTATAAATGTTGGATTAATGAATTTACACAAGCCACGGCAATAGGTGTTCCTCCTTTAGGACCTTCCACAATAATATTTGGAATATCTGAATTATGTAAAGCTTCTTTGGAATCAGCTGCTCCAACAAAACCAACAGGAACTCCCACAATAGCTTTAAGATTCATTTCACCATTTTGATATAAATCCATTGCTTCAAAAACAGCGGTTGGAGCATTACCAGAAACTACTATTCCTTCAAAATCGTTCATCGCAGCATAACGCATTGCAGCGGCCGCTCTTGTGATTTGATGCTCTTTAGCAATTTTTATGACTTCTTCATTTCTGATATAACACTCAACTTCCCCTTCATACCTTGTAATACCATACTTAACCATATTAATGTCAGTTAAAATGGTTTCATTATTTTTTAGGGAAGTCATAGCTGCATCTACAAAATCAGAACTCATCTTTACTAGTTTTGCATATTCAGGATCAGCAGTTGAGTGGACAATCCTCTCAACGATGTCTTTTTCTATAGGTTTTAAATCTTTGACATCATCCCCAATAAGGTCACGGATAATTTCCCTACTTTTATTTGCAATATCCAAACCTTGTTTAGTTGATGCACCCATGAACATTTTGTCTGTCATATTATAACTATTAGTAAATATATAAGTTAAATATTTTGTTCTATCATATGAAAATAGGAAAAAATTTGTCAAAATTATTTTTCACTAGCTGACATGCCAGCCAAATATCCAGTGGAAAATGCTATCTTTAGATTATAACCACCTGTAGGTCCATGCAGATTTAAGGTTTCACCTGCAAAATACAAATTTGGAGTTATAGTGGATTCCATTGTTTTTGAATTAATATAAGATAAATCAACACCGCCAATGGTTACCTTTGATAAATCACTATTAAAACCACTGATTTCAAAAACAAACCTTTTCAAGTTTTCAATCAACCTGTTTTTACTTTTCTTATTGATTCTTGAAAGTTGAATCCCACCATCCAAATCAATTTCGCTTAAAAAGAATCCTATGAACTTGCTTGTTAAAAATAACTTTAAATAATTCTTCAGCATGGTCTTTCCTTTAGATTGAAAATCCTTGCTAAACTTTTCATTTAATTGCTCCCTGCTTAATTCAGGGCATAAATCAATGGAAATATCAAAACCGACATCAGGAGCGCTTTCCAACAAGCTATAATCTATACTTTCAGAAATTTCATTGCTCAAGTTAATGATTCCGGGACCTGTCAGGCCGACATGAGAAAACAAAACATTATCTTGAATTTTAACATTATTATAACTTATAACAACATCGTACAATGTAATTCCAGCAATGCTTGATAAATCCTTTCTTGTCAATAATGGAACAAGCCCATATTTAATGTCCGTTAGCGGCTGTTTTGTCAATGCATAGTTTTTAATATTACATCCAGTCTGTGGATAAGTAACTCCGCCTGTAGCTATTATCACCTTATCAGCTTTAATTTCATCATTGATAATAAATCCTTCTCTGATGGATTTCACTTCAAAGTTATAACTTATAACAACATTATCCAAATAGCCAGTTAAAATATCCAATATATCGCTAGATTTTTCTGTTTCAGGAAAAACCCTATTATTATCCTCTTCAATAAAGTATAAACCTTTATCTTGAAAAAGAGAAAGCAAATCTTCATTAGTAAACGTATAAAAAGAGTGTTTTAAAAAGTTTTTTTGAGAATATGAGTTTAATAGCTTCTTTATCGGCTTTAGATTGGTGATATTGCATCTCCCACCACCGGTCATCAATAACTTAAGACCTAATTTAGAGTTTTTTTCAAGCAATATTACATTTGAGGAATTTCGACTGGCCGCAATCGCAGCTATAATCCCTGCCGGCCCCCCGCCGACAACAGCTATATCATATTCTTCCATATTATCTAAAAAAGAAAAGAAATTAAGGGGTTAATCTGTGCCTGTCTCTTGGGAAGAGCACACATTCACGGATGTTTTCAGCGCCGGTGAGAACCATAGTCAGCCTATCAGCACCTACACCCCAACCTGCATGAGGAGGCATACCGTATTCAAACGCTTTAAGGTAGCTTCCGAATCCATCAGGATTTAATCCTCTTTCTTCTATTTGTTTTAGGAGCAAATCATGTTGGTGCACACGAGTAGCACCTGAAGACAACTCTAAGTTATTGTACATTAAATCGAATGCATGAGAGTATTTTTCATCCCCTTCTTTAGGCATTACATAGAATGGCTTAATTTCAGTTGGCCATTCAGTCAAGAAGTAGAATCCGCCCATTTGATCGCCTAAAGCTTTTTCGGCTTCACGGGATAAATCTTCTCCCCAATCCATTTCAACATCTTTAGCATTAACGATTTCCACAGCTTCATCATAAGTTACTACAGGGAATCTCTTATCTGGAACTTCGATTTCATGGCCTAAAATATCTAACTCTTCAGCGCAATTATTATTTACATCAGTGATTACATTAACAAGCATGTCATTTAAAATGTTCATTACGTCAACATCGTCCATAAATGACGCTTCAGCATCAATAGAAACTGCTTCGTTCAAGTGTCTTAATGTATCGTGTTCCTCTGCTCTGAAAATTTGACCAATTTCAAATACCTTATCCATTCCACTAGCCATCATCATCTGCTTGTACAATTGTGGAGATTGGCCTAAAAATGCTTCTTTTTCAAAGTAAATAATAGGGAATAATTCTGTTCCTCCTTCAGTAGCGGATGCTACAAGCTTAGGAGTGTTGATTTCATGAAATCCATTATCATAGAAGAAATCTCTGATTGAATGGAACATTTGACCTTTAATTTTAAAAATTGCTGAAACATTTTCTTTTCTGATATCCAAAAATCTTGAATCTAATCTTGTATCAATTCCAGCTTTAACCTTTTCAGTTGGATCCATTGGTAAAGGTTGATTAGCTAAGTTTAAAACTTTAATTTCTTTTGGTAAAATTTCAACACCATTTGGTGCTTTAGGAGCTTCTTGAGCCATACCTTTAATTGCAACAACGGATTCTTTTCTAAATTCTCTTAACTGTTCTAATATTTCTGCATCTACTTTTTTACTTGGAGCGGTTATTTGAACTTTACCAGTCACGTCACGAATAATAACGAACATGATTCCGCCGAAATCACGGATTTCATGTACCCAACCCATTACAGTAACATCACTGCCTGCAATTTCAGCAGTGCATTGGTTAGCATAGTTAGTTCTTCTCCAATCATGTAATAAACCTTGCAAATTATTCACCTCGGTTTTGTAAAAATAAATAATAATGATAAATTTTCATTATAAATCTAATTTAGTTTTAATGTTTAATAAATATATATGTAAATTTCAAAAAAAATACATCCTGAAAATTACGATAAAAAAATAAAAAAAGCATAATAGCTAATAATAAGCTATTATTCTAAACGTTTTTTAAATGAATTAGCATGCGCAAAAAAGCCTTCATATTCTGCAATTGGAACAGAAGTTTTAGAAAGCTCTTTAAGACCCTCTTTTGAGATTCTTTGAACCGTTGGCTTTTTAATAAATGCTTCTGTTGAAAGACCTGAATACATTTTAGCTCCCCCGCCAGTAGGCAAAACGTGATTTGTTCCAGACCCGTAATCTCCAGCTGCAACAGGTGAGTAAGCGCCTAAAAATATTGAACCTGCATTGTTAATGTGTGATAGTGCCTCATCATCATCGGCTGTGGATATGATTAAATGCTCAGGAGCATATTCATTTGTAACATGAATAGCTTCCTCGAATGTGTCAGTGATAATAATTTTTCCGCTTTTTGCCAATGATTCCTCTATAATTTCACGCCTTGGAGCTATTTCAGTTAATTGTTTAACAAATTCATCAGTTCTAATTGCTAAGTCTTCACTATCAGTTACTAAAAAACAAGATGCATTAGGGTCATGTTCTGCCTGTGCTAATATGTCAGTTGCTAAAAATTCTGGATTTGCTGTGGAATCAGCCAATATCAAAACTTCAGATGGTCCAGCTGGAAACTCTATATCTACTTGACCATATACTAATTTCTTTGCAGCGGTAACGAATATATTTCCTGGACCAACAATTTTTTCAACACGGGGAATGGATTCAGTACCATATGCAAGACCGGCAATAGCCTGGGCACCTCCAACTTTATAAATCTCATCAGCCCCAGCAATATCTGCAGCCACCAAAATTGCATCAAGGATTTTGCCATCCTTTTGTGGAGGAGTAACACAAACTACTTTTTCAACCCCAGCAATCTTTGCTGGTATTACTGTCATCAATATTGATGAAGGGTAAGCTGCACGTCCACCAGGAATATAACAGCCAGCAGAGTTAATAGGCCTTACAATTTGACCTGCAATAATGCCGGGATTTACTTCCATTTCCCATTCGGACGGAATTTGTTTTTTATGAAATTTCTCAATATTGGATGCTGCCTTCTTTAGTGCAACAAGCAATTCATCATCTAAAGTATCATAGGCTTCATCAATTTCATCTTTCGATACTTTCAAATTTTCTATCATAACCCCATCAAATTTTTCAGTATAATCTCTAATAGCATTATCCTTATTATCTTTGACATTGTCTAATATATCAGATACAATATCTAAAACCTTATTTACATCTTCCTCTGATCTTTTAATGGTTTGAGATAAATCAATCTCAGAATATTTAAGAATTTCCATTTTACACTACCTCATTATAGCACCAGTGTCAGCAGAGTGGACTAACTTCTGATATATTGCCAGCCACCCTGTAACATCACTTTCAGGGTGTTTAACTTCTTTTAGTCTTTTTTCAATTTCCTCATCACTGAGCTCAACATTTATCAATCTATTGTTAATGTCGATTTCTATTATATCCCCATTCTGTATCGCTGCAATTGGACCGTCTTCCATGGCTTCCGGAGATACGTGACCTACACAAGGGCCTCTTGTTCCTCCAGAAAATCTTCCATCAGTAATTAAACCAACGTCCTTAATATTCATTCCAGCAAGAGCGGAGGTAGGATTTAACATTTCTCTCATGCCCGGACCGCCTTTCGGTCCTTCATATCTGATAACTACAATATCCCCTTCACCGATTTCATGGTCAAATATTGCTTTTGTTACTTCTTCTTCAGAATCATAAACTTTTGCAGGTCCTTTAAGATGCATCAAGTTCTCTGCAACAGCACCTTTTTTAACAACACTACCATTAGGGGCGAGATTTCCTTTAAGAATTGCAATTCCACCATCTTCATGAACCGGATTATCCAATGTATGAATTACATTGGTGTTCTTATTTTCTACTTTCTCAAGATTTTCAGCAATAGTTTTTCCAGTGACAGTCAATTGATCAGTGTCAATTTTGTCTCCTAACGTTTTGAGTACCGCTTGAATTCCTCCAGCCAAGTGCAAATCCATCATGGAGTCTTCTCCTGCAGGAGATATTAAGGCAATATGAGGAACACGTCTTGATATTTCATCAAACAATTCCAAATCAACATTAACGCCTTCAACTTCACTTGCAAGTGCTGGAATGTGTAAAGCAGTATTTGAAGAACCGCCCAATGCCATGTCAACTGCAATTGCATTGTTGAAAGCTTCTTGAGTCATGATATCTGACGGTTTAATGTCTTCTTCAACCAGTTTAATGATTTGTTTACCTGATTCAAAAGCTATTTGATTGTTTTCATCAGTTAAAGCGTGAGTAGTTGCACATGTTGGAAGGGACAAGCCTAATGTTTCGGTGATGCATGCCATGGTGTTTGCTGTAAACAATCCGGAACAGCTCCCAGCTCCTGGACATGCGCATTTTTCAAGTTCATGGACTTCTTCTTCAGTCATTTTTCCAGCAGAATATGAACCAACAGCTTCAAAGACTGTGATTAAATCTGCAGGCTTATCATTATAAGAACCGGCTGCCATAGGTCCACCAGTGACAACAATTGACGGAACATTTACTCTTGCAGCTCCCATAATCATTCCAGGAACAATCTTATCACAACTCGGAATCAAAACAAGCCCGTCAAAAGCATGCCCCTTAGTCATGCTTTCAACAGTTGCGGCAATAATTTCTCTAGATGGAAGAGAATATTTCATGCCCTCATGGTTCATGCTTATTCCATCGCAAACTGCCATAGTATCAAATTCAAATGGGACACCACCAGCGGCAATAATACCCTCTTTAACAAATTCCACAAGGTCTTTTAAATGAATATGGCCTGGTACGATGTCTGTAAAACTATTAGCAATGCCAATGAATGGCTTTTTAAAGTCGTCATCATCGAGTCCACAAGCCCTTAGAAGAGATCTGTGAGGAGCTCTTTGAATACCTTTTTTAATATTATCACTTTTCATTTAATCACACAGGTTTAATCAATCACAAATATATATGTAATTAATAACTTTTATAATATTTGAATAAGGTAATATTGAAAATAAAAATTATAAAATAAAAAAAGTGGAAAATAGATTCCCCCGTGTTCATAAAAAATATAAAAGGTACAATTTTAAAAGTTTCACTAGACAACCTAAAAAATGACAAATAAATTTTACGTTTTTACCGATTTTCGTAAATTTTACTTATCACAATTTCAATTCGAAACAGTGAAACACTAGTTTACCATGCCATTATAATTTGAGTTTTAAATATATTCTAACAAAATTATACATCACCAACTAAATCTAAATATCACACGCATCCATCAAAAATCATTTTTCATGCATGTAGTATTCGACATAATTGAAACATATTTTTAAATTAATTCATTAAAGTTAACTACCCCCTCATGAAACTTTGCTCAACAACATTTTTTAATTAAAATCTTCTTTTTAAAGATACACCAACAATTGACATTAAAGCCAAGATAGCTAAAGCAATTGGATTACCCGCAGCAGGCATAGTGGCAGGTTCTTGAACTCCACCATCATCACCACCTACAACATCCGCATAAGCCAAAGCAATATTATTGTATGGATTAGGATCTAGAGTGTCACTGTATGCTTCGACTAGGAAAATAATATCTTTATTTCCTACAACTTTATAAAAAACATATAAAATTGCTGATTCACCAGCTTCTAAATCACCAACATCCCAAATACCATCATAAAAGGAATATTCTCCTTGGGAAGAAACATAACCAAAGTATAATAAATCTCCAAAAATCAAATCTTTGACAATGACATTATCGGCAGTGTCAGGACCATTGTTAGTCACAAGAACACCTAACATTAACATGTCCCCAACTTTTACTTTAGAAGGTTGTGCTATAGCAATCACTTCTAAATCAGCGACCCCTTCGCCGGCAGCATCAACCATTATATCATCATCAACTTCATCATCATCAACTTCAGTCTCTGTGTCATCATCATCTTCATTATCTGTATCATCTACTGATACATCTTGATCATCTGAAACTTGAACAACATTTCCATCATCTGCACTTTCGGTATAGGCAGAATTGTCTACGTCTTCAGCTGCAATTACAGGGAGCAACATGAAAATCAATGCAATTACAACACCTATTTTTAACATGTTTGTTTTTAAACTCAAAATAAACACCTTTTATATTTTTTAGTTTATGATAGAATTAACATTACGTTTCATTTCCTTGAACAGCAATATTAACAATAAACTAATTATAACTTAAAAAATTAACATATATAAAGTTAACAAATAAATAATTAAATCAATATGAATTATACAAAACTATATCTATTTGATATTTTATACAATAACATTCAGCATTTAAAAAATAAAATATATATTCAACATAACAACAAAATATAATATTCATATTAACATTATAAAAATATTTACATGAAAAAAGTATAATCCTGTTTAATTATTGTAAAATCTACTAATAATATTGGTTTTGTATATTGTAAAACTAATAATTATTTAGTAGTAAAAATATATCTATACCTATGACTACATTAGAAAAGATGAAAATCTTAACAGATTCGGCACAATATGACCTTTGTGACTATGTAAGTCATAATAAGAGCTCACAGGTCAATTTGCCAGGAATTTATGAAGCAACTGGTCATAATGGGTGCAAAATACCCCTTTTTAAAACTCTTTTAACAAATAAGTGCAAAAATGATTGCAAATATTGCATTAATCAGTCTAAAAGAAACTTTACAAGACTTGAATTATCACCGGAAGAACTTGCAAAGGCATTTCTTGGATACTACAACAAAGGACTGGTCAATGGCCTGTTTTTAAGCTCTGGAATTAGTGGTGATGTTGACGAAACTATGGAAAAACAAGTCGAAACCGTGCAACTTTTAAGAAAAAAATATGGATATGATGATTATATTCATCTGAAAGTTGTTCCAGGCGCAAGCAAAGATTCAATTAAAAGAGCTATGGCGCTAGCAAACAGAGTCAGTATAAATATTGAAGCTGCAACACCTTCTGGGCTTGCAGAACTATCATCGACAAAGGACTACAATAAAGATATATTAAAAAGGTTATCTTGGATAAATGCATTGCAACACAAAAGTACAACCTATCCTAACTCTACACACACCACCCAGCTAATCATAGGAGCTAACAATGAAACAGACAAGGAAATTCTTGAAAGAATGGAGAAAATATACAAAAAATCAGAACTGAAAAGAACATATTTTTCAGCATTTACACCAATCGAAGAAACAGAATTTTCAAATAAAGAAGCTTGTTCAACTGATAGGACCGCAAAACTATACAATGCCGACAGTTTACTTAATGATTATCATTATAACACTAAAGAGCTGGTATTTGATGAAAACGACAAACTGTCACTTACTCAAGATCCAAAGATTTTAGCTGCAAAAAATATGAATATATTCCCTGTAGAAATCAACAAAGCACCACTTGTAGAGCTCATAAGAGTGCCTGGAATTGGCATGAAATCTGCACGAAAAATAATTTCTATTCGCAAAAAAATGCCATTCACAAATATAGAACAATTGAAAAATTTAGGCGTTGTAGTCAATAGAGCCGAACCATATATAAAAATAAGCGGTGAATTTCAAACTACTTTTGATTTATAAGATTTACAGTTCAAATTTAAACTATTAAAGCTAATTCTTATAAAAATTATTTAAGTGAAAATGGATTAAAATAATAGAATATTTTTAGAACAAATAGATTTCATAGAAATATCGAATATACGATTTCAAGTGTAAAATCAATGTCTAAAGAAAGTTGATTCTAATGAATTAAAAAATTAGTATTGATTAAACAGTTCCCAAATTTCAGGGTATTTTTTAGAAACGGCTTCATCAATTAATGTTGAAGCTTCTTTTGAAATACTGAATTCAGGCTCAGTTTTTCTTAAATATCTCAAAACAGCTGCAGATCTTGAAGACCAAAGTGTAATTCTTGGATTCTTATCTACAATTTGAGTAACTTCCTCTATATGGGCTGGATCTGCTTGGATTTTTGGTGTTGTTTCATCTTCAATAGGAATATCACTATCTTCCTCTTCAGAAGCGGCTTCCTCTTCAACTTCCTCAATAATTTCTTCATCATCACTGGAAGTTGATTCGATTTCCTCTTCAATCTCTTCAAATATATTTTTACCTTCTTCACTAGACTTTTCTTCCTCTACGGGAGTGGAAATTTCAGAATCAGTTTCTTCTTTTTCATTTAACAAGTCTTCAAGAGACTGAGTAGAATTACTATCAAAGTCTTCATCATAATATTCAGGAATCAATGAATCCAATCCTCTACCAAGACCTTTACCTGACACTTATTGACCCTCCTCATCTCTTTTTAGAATTTCTTTAGCCAATTTTAGATAAGCCTTTGTTCCAGTACTATCAGGATCATATATTAAACATGGCTTACCGAAACTTGGCGCTTCAGCTAATCTAATATTTCTTGGAATGATGGTTTTAAATAATAAATTGCTTTCACCAAAATGGCTTTTGAGTTCTTTATGAACATCTTTACTTAGTCTAGTTCTCTTATCATATAGAGTAAGGAGAATTCCTTTAATTGGGGTCGGGCTTCTGAGTCTTTTCTCTACTAATTGAATAGTATTAATTAAATCAGCCACACCTTCAAGGGCATAATACTCAGCTTGGATAGGTATTAATACACTATCTGAAGCTACTAATGCATTGACAGTAAGTACACCTAATGAAGGAGGTAAATCGATGAATATGTAGTCAAATAATGGTACAACATCGTTTAGAGTTTCTTTCAGTATAATGTGGTAGTTTTCGCGACGAGAAAGCTCCATGCCTGCACCACTAAGGGATATATTACTTGGGATAATAAACAAATTTTTAATAAACGTAGGAATTGTTGCTTTTTTAACATTTATATCCCCAATGATGGCATCATAGATTGTATTTTCTATTTTAGTTTTATCAATCCCGAAACTAGTGGTTGCATTAGCTTGAGGATCCATATCTACAACCAAAACAGATTTACCCATTACTGCTAGGGATGTTGCAGTATTTACAACAGTAGTTGTTTTACCACAGCCCCCTTTTTGATTCATCACTGCAATTACTTCACTCATTTAAAGAATTCTCCTATTTCTAATAAGTTTTAAGTTATATTAGTTATGGTTATAACTTAAAAATTAAAAGGTATAAAGAATAACATTTTAGTTATTCAGTATAAGTTAAAAGGATTAAGTTATTACTTTTAATTTAAAACTTAAAGGAAATAACTTTGAAGAGAAAATTTTGTAAGGGATAGGAATTATATTTTATTAAAACTTCAAAGTTATAAAAAATAAGTTTTAAGAAATAACTTATCATAACTAACTTTTAACAAATAAGTTATATTTTATAACTTCTTCCTTATAAATTATTTGTTTTCACATCTAACTTAGCACTTATTTGTTAACACTTGCAAGTTATAACTTATAATAAATAATAAGTTATTAGTTATAACTTATAACAAAAAAAAGTTAAAAAAAATAAGAAAAGGATTATTTAGCGTTTTGCATAGTTCCTTCAAAAAAGCTAGCATATCCTTTTAAATCTAACATTCCATGACCAGAGAAGTTTAAAACAATAGTTTTCTCTTCGCCAGTTTCTTTACATTTAATAGCTTCATCAATTGCAACTTTAATTGCATGAGTAGTTTCAGGTGCTGGAACAATACCCTGATTGCGAGCAAAAGTAATTCCTGCATTGAAACAATCAACTTGATGAGCTGATCTAGGTTCAATTAAACCTTCCTTAGTTAAAAGAGAAACAATTG
Organism: Methanobrevibacter sp.; assembly: GCF_017409525.1. Taxonomy (NCBI): domain Archaea; kingdom Methanobacteriati; phylum Methanobacteriota; class Methanobacteria; order Methanobacteriales; family Methanobacteriaceae; genus Methanobrevibacter; species Methanobrevibacter sp. Next base: position 89,558 of record NZ_JAFQSO010000004.1, read on the forward strand.
GTGACATTCCGTGATATCTTAAACCGCCTGCATGAACTGAAGGAGCAACGAAATCATGTCCTAAGGTAAACATCTTAAGCATTGGAGTAAATTCGTTAGTGTCTCCAAAGTCATATTCATAACTACCTTCTGTTAATGTTGGACAGGCACTAGGCTCAACAGCAATAAATTGGGTATCTGAATTTCCGTCAATCTTATCCTTAATAAATGGGAATAAAGATCCGGCCAAATTACTTCCACCTCCAGCACAAGCAATCATCACGTCTGGCTCCTCTTCAGCAATCTCAAGTTGGGTCTTGAGTTCCTGACCAATAATGGTTTGATGCAACATCACATGATTCAAGACACTGCCTAAGGAATATTTAACTTCTTCATTTTGTAATGCTTCCTCCATAGCCTCGGAAATAGCTACACCTAAAGAACCAGGATGGTCTGGATTATCTTTTAAAATTCCACGGCCGACCTCGGTATTTTCACTTGGAGAGGCGAATACATTACTGTCATAGATATTCATGATGTTTTTCCTATCAGGCTTTTGATTGAAGGAAACCTTAACCATGTAAACGGTACATTCTATATCCAATAAATTACAAGCAAGGGATAAAGCAGTACCCCATTGGCCTGCACCGGTTTCTGTAGTTAATCTTTCAACACCTTCTTTTTTAGCAAAATATGCTTGAGGAATTGCTGAATTTAATTTATGTGAACCGGTAGGAGAAGAGTCTTCTCTTTTGAAGTAAATTTTAGCTGGAGTATTCAAATACTCTTCGAGCTTATTGGCTCTAACTAAAGGAGATGGCCTTCCCATTTCCATATACAATTCACGAACTTCATTAGGAATAGTAATATAACGGTCAGTTGCAAATTCTTGTTCTAAAGCTGCTTTGGTAAAAGCAATCTGTAAAGATGAAATTTGATCTTTTCCTTCACTATTTTTAGGAGCAGGAAGTTCTACAGGCAAGTCTGCAAGCATATTATACCATTTCTTTGGTACTTCCTCTGATGATAATTCAATTTTATAAGTCATAATAATAATTAAGATAATGTACTATTTAAAGCTTTGTTGTACAAAAATGTACTATATAATTATTAAATAATATAAAGTACAAGTTAAAAACATGAGAATTTTAGCTATTGATGTTGGAACTGGAACACAGGATATGATGATTTATGATACTGAAAAAGAACTAGAAAATTCTATGAAGCTAGTTTTGCCTTCTCCACACTTATACATTTCACAGCAAATAAGAGAGATTGAAAATGACATATACTTTGAAGGAGAAATAATGGGAGGAGGAAAAATAAAAAAATCCATTCTAGAACATATGGAAAAAGGATACAATGTGGTAATGATGCCGACATGTGCGAAGACTATCAGAGATAATCTGGAACAAGTAAAAGCAATAGGAATAGAAATAGCTGATGACTCAAAAGACTATAAAGGTTATACAAAAATAAAATTAGGCGACATCAACATTACCAAACTATCCGAATTTTTACTTGGATATGACCTGGAATTTGACTTTGACAAAATAGCAATTGCCGTTCAAGACCATGGATATAACGAAAACATGGGTGATAGGGACTTCAGATTTGAAAAAATAAGAGAAAAGGTATCAAAACCCATTTCCCCATTGGAATTTGGATTCAGCGAAGAAGTTCCAGAATACTTCACAAGAATGCAGGCAGTAAGAAGACAAATAAAAAATGAAGGAATTGAAGAACTTCCTTTAGTGATGGATACTAAATTTGCATCAATAGCTGGAATGTGTTATGATGAAGTGGCAAAAAAATTGAACAGTTATATTGTAATAGACATAGGAAACGGACATACAACAGCCGCATCAATGGAAAATGGAAAAATTCAAGGAGTGTTTGAACATCACACATCAAGTTTGACTGGAGAATCATTAGAAAGGTATATAAAAAGACTGGCTTCAGGTGAAATAACACATGAAGAGGTGCATGAGGATTACGGCCACGGCGCTCATGTATTAAATCCTATTTCAAAAATTGAAAAGGTAATTGTAAGCGGGCCAAAAAGAGAACTGATTGAAAAAACAAATCTAGACTGGCATCATGCGGCACCAGGAGGAGACGTGATGATGACAGGTACAGTCGGTTTAATAAAGACCGCTTTAGGAAGATAGCATGCTAAAGATGGATTCCCATATTCATAGCGAATACTCACCAGATTCATCATCGAGAATTGATGATATTCTAAAAGTTGCAAAAAAAGAAAACATTGACATAATAGCTATTAGTGATCACAATACTGTAGATGGAACTAGCGAAGTTATTGAAAAAACAAGAAATACAGATATACTTGCCATTCCTTCTATAGAAATTTCTTCAACACAAGGCCATATTCTTGGATTTGGGTGCGAGGAAAATATACCTAGGGACCTAACTCCTGAAGATACTATAGATAGAATTCATGATTTAGGTGGTCTTGCAATAATACCTCATCCTTATTGTTTTTACAGACATGGACTGTTACATAACACTGACTATAGGAATCTAAAAATAGATGCAATTGAGACAAAAAACGCAAGGTTCATTATTGGATACTGCAATCACAAAGCGGAAAAATTATCCAAAAAAGAAAATTTGCCATCACTTGGAGCAAGTGATTCACACTACTTCAAATTCGTCGGGGACTGTTATAGTCTAATCGAATCTGAAAAAGATATTGACAGCGTCATGAAATCAATAAAAAAAGGAAAAACAAAAGCCTGCGGAAAGGGAACCTCAAATGTTCTGCTATCAAAATATCTATTTGAAAAAAAAGTTTTAAAGAAATTTGATTAAAAAGGAGAAATTAATCTTCCTTTTCAATTAAAATTTCTATAATAGACACATTGGTCTTTTCGTTGTTGTAGTTATCAATTTCTTCAGTAGAAATTTGAATATCTGTAACATCAGCTTCGGGAACAAAACGATTTCTAACTATTTCAGCTGCATCAACAGCACGACTAATTGCTTTGCCTCTAGCCCTTAGAAGTACACTGTCAGAACCTTCGTTGAATTGTGTTACCACAGCCAAAACATAATTCATTACAGGTTTACTACCAACGAAAATAGTATTATTTTCCATTTAATTCACCATATAAATTTAAGATAATAGATGTATATAAAATTTTACATTAAAATCGAAATAACCATTAATGAATAAATATTTAATTAAATTGAACATTATATAAGATTAATAATGAAAAAAAGGATAAAATTAAACCAAAATTAAAAAATAGGGAAAAAATATAAATTTTTTAATGAGCCCGTTGAATTAATAATAACTTATTAATAGAATCGAGAACAGCCAAAATACTGGCCATCACAATGTCCTGATTAGTGGATCTGCCGGTGGATTTATTACCATCAGAATCTGAACTTATAACAAAAACTTCCGCTAAAGCATCGGTCCCGCCAGTAATAGCTTCCAAGTTATATTCTTCAAGTTCAATGTCCATAGTGTCTTGAATCAAATAACGAATAGCATTCAAAGCTGCATCAACTGGTCCAACACCAGTGCTTGCGGTTTCTTTCTCTTCACCATCTATTTCCAATTTTACAGTAGCGGTAGGGGAAACTCCACCTCCAGAGGATAGGCCCAAACCCTTTAAAACAATTGGAGTCTCACGAGCTGAAGAAAGTTCGGTAATAGCAATAGCTATCAAATCATCATCAGTGACGCACTTTCCACTATCGCCCAAAGACTTTATTTCATCGAAAACCTTACAAAACTGGTCATCATCCAAATCAATATGATAATCCTTTAATTTTGATTTTAAAGCATTTGCACCTGTATGTTTTCCTAAAACAATCCGTCTTGAATGACCAACCATTTCAGGAGACATCGGTTCATAAGTGGATGAATTGTTTAAAATTCCATGAACATGAATACCTGATTCATGGGCAAAGGCATTATCTCCAACGATTGGTTTGTTGACTGGCATTTTAACACCGGTTAAACGACCAACAAGATTTGATAAACTGTATAGCCTTGTAGTGTCCAGGCCCAGATCAATTCCGTAAGCTGACTTGAGTGTCATGACCAATTCTTCAAGTGAACAATTACCGGTTCTCTCACCTAGACCGTTGATAGTAACGTGAGCCTGATTGGCGCCGCATTCAATTGCTGTTAATGTATTGGCGGTAGCCAAACCAAAGTCATTATGGAAATGAACACTAATAGGAGTTGAAAAATTGTCCTTAATATCGGTGATTAGTTCGTGAGTCACAACAGGAGTCAATATGCCCACAGTGTCAGGAACATCCAAGAAATCAGCGCCGACACTAACGACCTCATTAAAAATATCAAATAAAAAATCACGCTCTGTTCTTGTAGCATCCTCTGCTGAAAACTCAACAGTCAATCCATGATCTTTAGCGTATTCGATGCTGATGACTGCCTTATCGACAATTTCCTCTTTACTCATCTTAAGCTTGTAGTCACGATGCAATGGGGAAGTACCAATGAAAGTATGAACATATTCTAAATCTGCATCAAGAACAGCGTCAATGTCTCCTTTAAGGGAACGTGCCAAACCAACAAGTGTGGAATCTAAATCCATGGATTTGATTCTTTTAGCTGAATCTATTTCGCCTTTTGATGATGCTGGAAAACCAACTTCAATTTTATCAACACCCAAATTGTTGAGCTTTTGTGCAATTTGGATTTTTTCATCGACTGTAAGAGCAACGCCAGGTGTCTGCTCCCCATCCCTTAAAGTTGTATCAAAAATATAAATCTTATCGGAAAGATTCATATATTCCTTTTTCAATTGTTCAATATTTTTTACCGTCATTATATTACTTCCCTAATTATTAAATTATTTAATCATTGAAATTAATATATATTATTATGAAATTGGGTTTTACAACACTAGCTTTATTCATGCAACCTAACGACGACATCATAAATTTGGCTAAAAAACATGAATTTGAAATTATTGAGATATTGGGAGAAGGTCCATTTTTTGAAAATGAAAATATGGAATATAAAGACTGCGGATTAGATGTTCGCATTCATGCTGCAACAGTTGACATTAACATTGCGAGCCTAAACAAGGGAATAAGGAACGAAAGTGTCCGTCAAATGATTCAATGTGGTCAATACTGTGAAAGTATTAACGCAAATACAATAACTGTTCATCCTGGAATAATCGGTCGGAACGAACCACGTTTAAGAAAAGCGGCACTGGAATTTGCAGTTGAAAGCATTGGAGAAATAATCGACAACACAAATGTTGAGGTTTCAGTGGAAAACATGCCTGTTCGAGGAAAATTTCTAGGAAATACCGTCGAAGAAATCGAAATGATTCAAGAGGCAACAGGCTGTAGTCTAACGATTGATACCGGTCATGGAAATACCTGCGGAAACCTTGAAGAAATGCTTGAGCTAAAAAACATTAGTTATTGTCATTTAAATGATAATGATGGTGTTAAGGATCAGCATATTACCTTGGGTGAAGGCACTCTTGATTTGAACTTGCTAAAAAAAATCGATACTGCCATTATTGAGTTAAATAACTTTGATAACATTTTAAAGAGTAAAGAAGTTATCGACAACTTATAACTTATTATTATTTTTTTATTATTTTTCAATTATAAGTTATAACTTATAAGTTATATGTACTAAAAAATAATTTCAAAAATCAATCATAGTGACTTCAAAAATATCCTCAATGACATAATCTGTCTTATCCAGCATCTTAGGAGATACTTCCTCTTGCTGTTCGATAGTTAGAACGCTTACATCGGCTTTTTTAAATGCCAATATATCATTAAGGCCATCCCCAACCATCATGACCTTATAACCGCCGTCTTTCAAGATGGAAATTACTTCACATTTGCCTCTGGTGGAAACTGTGCCGAAAGCGTTGTCCTCGGGGACATCCAACATGTTGGCTAGTCGATTGATAGCTCCTTTTCTATCTCCTGAAGCGATGAATATTTCGATTCCACGTGATTTTAAAGTTTCAATGGTTTCGAAAACCTTTGGGAAAAATTTGCCTGCTGAAGTAATGGTATAAGCAACCACGCCCAAATCCATATCAACAATCAGTGCAGATCCGTTGCATAACTCCATGTGGGGAATTTTCTCTTTTAAAATTTCAAAGCCGTCGGTAATGTCGGTTATTGTAGTTGATGTTTCATTATCCAAGATATCTTTAACTTCCGCTTTTGAAACCTGTTTAGTTGAGAAGCTAATATCAAAATCAATTTCACATTCTTTAATAATATCGGAAACTAGAGTATTCTGATCCAATTTCAATAGCTTGTTTGTATTAAATTGCAAAACAACTAAAGCTAGAGAATCAGCTTGATCGATTAAATCTAGAGAGTTAATGTCTGTAAATATATAGTCATTCAACACATCCTTAATAACTCTATACCTTTCTATTAATGTTCCTGAGTTATCAAATACGACTGCCTTTTTCATGATTAATAATTGTTAAAAAAAATATTTAAAAGTATTTAAAAAAAACAACTATATAAACATTGAAAAATAAAATAATAATATTATAATTTACGATTATTAGGTGTTTTAATGAGCGTTATTGAAAAGTTAAACTCCCTTAAAAGTGGAGAAATCACAGCTAAAGAAAATGTAGAAGGCTTCATTAAAGTTATTGATGAAAATAATGAAACCATTAATGCATTTATTGAATTAAACTATGAAAATGCATTAAAACAAGCAGAAGCTATAGATGAAAAAATAGCTAATGGCGAAGAAGTTGGTGCTTTAGCCGGTTTGGTATTCGGTATTAAAGCAAACATTAATGTTGAAGATATGATTATTTCTGCAGCTTCCAAAACATTGGAAGATTACATTGGAAGCTATAATGCAACTGTAGTTAATGAAATCTTAGCAGAAGACGGTATAATAATTGGTATTTTAAATATGGACGAATTTGCAGCAGGCAGTTCAACTGAAACTTCCTACTATGGACCTACCCAAAACCCAGCGGCAATGGGCAGAATTCCTGGAGGTTCATCCGGCGGATGTGCTGCTGCAATTGCGGCTGAAATGTGTGATATCGCAATTGGATCCGATACTGGAGGGTCCATAAGAAACCCTGCTTCACACTGCGGAGTAGTCGGGTTCAAGCCTACTTATGGTGCCGTATCAAGACAGGGACTGCTCGACTTATCCATGAGTCTAGACCAAATCGGACCATTAGCTAATGATGTGAGCGGTATTGCAGTTGCCCTGAATACAATCGCAAAATATGATGAAACCGAATGTACAACTCTCAACTGGGAAAAGCCTGATTTTACTGAAGTGCTAGAAGATACTTCCCTAGAAGGTATGAAAATAGCTGTATGTAATGAATTCATAGATGTTACAGATGATGAAATCAACAAAACTGTAAACCAAGCCATTAAAAAACTAGTTGATGCCGGCGCTGAACTTGTAGAAGTTAGCTTTGATTATATTGACCTTTGCCTGCCAACATATTACCTAATCAACTATGTGGAATTCTTCTCAGCTACAAGAAAATACGATGGAAGAGATTACGGATCCAGAATTGAAGAAGTCTGCGGAGACGAAGTGTTAAGGAGAATCAAAATTGGTTCCCATATTGCAGAAGCCGAATTCAGTGGTAAATACTACAAACAAGCTCTAAAAGCAAGGTCTGTAATTAGAGGGGAAATCACTTCCATGCTTGAAAACGTTGATTTGATTGTAGGGCCTACAGTTCCTAAACTCCCTCACGAAATTGGTCAAGAGTTAGAACCGATGGAAATGTATGCTTACGATATATTGACAGTGATTGCTAACCTTGCAGGAATTCCGGCAGCAAGCATTAAAGCTGGTGAAGTTGAAGGTATTCCAGTTGGTTTGCAAATCCAAGCAAAGCCATTGGACGACTTAAAAATTATTAAAGCTTTGAGTGTGTTTGAAAACACACAATAAACTCTTTTTTTTATAACTTTTTTTACACTTGAAATTTATCTTTAAATACCACTTAAAATATACTATTACCAAGAGGTTATTTTTATGACAAAAATTGGACTTGCATATGTAAGTGGAGCTGTTCCTGGATTTGAAGATTTTGGAAATTTACCAACAGATATTGTTAAAGAGAACGGTTTAGTAAATGGAAATAAAGCTTCAAAGGAATTAGATGCTCTAATTATCCCTGGTGGAACATTAATTGAGTCAAACGACATTAACATGGGTTTAAATACAGAAATTAAACAAATGGCCCGAGATGGAAAACCTATAATAGGAATCTGCGCAGGTTTTCAACTGCTTTCAAATCAGATTGATATCGGTAGAAAATCTCCCGTGCCAATCGTCAAGGAGGGTCTGGGATTAATTGATGTTGACTTTTCACCGTTGATTACAAGTGACAGGGTAAAAGCAAAAGTATTTGATAACTCATTTCTAGTAAAAAATCAAACAGAAGACGTTAATGGATTCCACACACATACTTACGGTAAGGTTGAAGGAGACGCAAAGCCATTATTCTATTCGCAAGTCCAAAGAATGAATTATGGTGATACAAACGAGAAAGGGGATTACAACATCTTTTCAGGAGCATGCAACGATGACGGTAATGTTATCGGTACGATGATTCATGGAATTTTAGACGAAAATCCGATTCTTGTAGAAAACTTAAAAGAACAAATAGATATACAAGACCTTGACGACATTTACAATAGAAATATACAAGTGAAAAAATTCCTGCAAAGCGAAGTTGGAATCAACAGCGACATAAGAGTACCTCAAATAAAACCAAACAAAATACCTAAATACTTGATGATTGGAAGTAACGGATCCGACTCCGGTAAAACTTTCATTATCACAGGATTGGCTGGAGCCTTAAGGAAAAGGGGCTATAAAGTTGCACTCCTTAAGGTGGGCCCGGATGTACGTGATATTATACCCGGATTATATTTGACAAAGGGAAAAATGGAAGATTTCGCATCAATAAAAATTGGACATTTAGGATGGTCAGACATTGAATCTACAGTCGCGAAACTTAACTCATCAGACTATGATATAGTGCTTATCGAAGGAGTCATGAGCGTATTTACCGGCCTTCTAAATGAGAAGGTACCATACTCAGCTGCAGAAATTGCAATGTCATCAAATATTCCTATGATATTAGCTACAGGTGTTAATAAAGGTGGAATTGAATCTGCGGCTATCGACATCGTTTCACATGCAAATATGCTGGAAAAATTCGGAGTTTCCGTAGAAGCGGTTCTACTTAATAAAGTATACAATGACAATATATTCGACAATGTAGTACCATACATAAAAAATAACACCAATGTTGATAAGGTATTAAAGCTTCCAAAATTAAAATCTGCGGATATGAGAGGATTCATTCCTGAAGTTGAAATTAGATATGAATTATTTACTTCACATGCTATGGACCTAATAGAAAACAACCTAAATATTGATGAGATAATTGATATGGCCCGTGAAGTTGAATTCAATAAAATTTTCACATTTGAAGAAATTAAAAGCAAAGTGATATAATGGCACTTAACCTAAGTCCAGAAACTGGCGTTAAACTTACAAAAAAAGATCGTGTCCATGTCTTAAAGAAAATGAAACAAGGTTGGAAAGCCACATGTCTAATTCCGGATTATGTCTTTGATGAGAACGGCAACATTCAGATTGGTTCAGACATTAACAGAAGAATAGTGAAAATTGTCAAATTCAAGGACGATGGAATTCACATTGAAAACGCTTTTAAAAATAAGACATTGAGAGTCCCATGGCATAAAATAATAGCCATCAATCAATCAAAAGAAGTAAGAGATGGTTTGGAAATACAAATGAACGATGGAAAATATGTTACATTCAGCATTTACAACTCATATAAAATAAAGCAGATAACAGAATTTATTGCAAATTATATTGCAGATAAAAAAAAGAATAATTGAAGTAAATTATTCTTCTAAATACTTATTAATGATGTCTTCGCCTCTAAGCAAGACCAATCCATTTTCTTCAGCATACTTACGAGCATCAGCAACTGAAGTGGCCTGACCAGTTTCACCATCCATCATTTCACAAACAACACATACTGGAGTGACACCGGCCATTTCACATAATGCAAGACCAATTTCGGTGTGCCCTTGTCTGTTTTTAACTAGTCCTTCTGCTCCTCTCAAAAGACATACGTGCCCTGGAGACCTAAAAGTAGCTCCAAATTCATCAAATCTTTCTTCTTTCATCATTAAGGCCATTTCACTAATGGTCATTGCTCTGTCATGGTCTGTGACACCAGTGAAAGATTTTCTATGGTTTGTCCAGACAGAAAATGAGGACCTCTCATCGTATGGAATGTCAGTAGGTGCAAGCTCAGCCAATTCAGGATACTTTTCAGTGGCCGCTTTCATGATATCAACCATGAATGGCAAATGAATAGCCTCGCAAAAATCATCATGCAAACAATTACAGATAAGACCGCCTGCATCATTTCTCATGGTAGCAATTGATTTAGGGGTTACGAATTCAGAAGCGATGATCATATCAACTTCTCCTTCCCTATCATCATCGTCAAAAACCAGTACGAATTCACCGTTTCTAATAGCTTCTAGAGCTTTATCTAAATTTGTTTCTTGATTCATAGTAATATCTCCTTATTTACTAGAACCAGGGCTAAAAATAACTAAATAACTATTTCTTCTCTTCCATCCGGACTATCACCGTCGGTTTTGGAATCTCACCAAATCAACACCATTTCGTGCTCGTGGACTTATTTTTTAAAAATCACCACCGGTGGAGAATTTCACTCCGCCCTGAGAACGTATTAACAAATATATCAATTATATATAAAATACTTTGCGGTAACAGAATCAAAATTCCAGAGATACGATATCCCCGTCCTTGAGATTCAAATCATCCCTTAATCTATTTTCGGCTATAAATTCTAAATAGTTTTCTTCATGAGTTGTTTTAGCTGGAAAAACGATGGCACCATTAACCTTATCATTTAAATTTGCTTCAATATACTTCACAGCACCGAAACCCTCATCAGGTTTGATTAAATTTTCGCAGTCGTTTTTAATCTTATTTATTTCATCCAGATATTCTTCGCTGACAATGACATTTAATGTTCCTGGATATGGAACAAATCCCAAATTCTTTTTGAATTCCTTAGTGTAGAATTCCTGTGATAAAAAATATGCCGCTTTTCCCAATCCGGTTGTAACTTCACCATCTATTTTCATTAAATAACCTCTAATTGAACTACACATAATCAATATAAATGTAATAATATTTACTATATTTTAATTTAAAAACTTTATGAAAAATTACGTTTACTTTTCAAAAAATATTTAAGAAATTTATTTTAATCAATAACTATAAAGATATTACTGAAAAACTATACAGGGTAATATAAATGGAAATAAAAACTATCTCTACAGATGTATTAATAATTGGTTCCGGAGGAGCAGGTTCAAGGGCGGCAATTGAAGTAGATGATGCTGGTCTAAAAGCAATTATAGTATCAAAAGGCCTCTCATTCAGGTCAGGATGTACTGGGATGGCTGAAGGTGGATACAATGCCGTTTTTAAAACTGTTGATAAAGAGGATTCTATAGAAGCCCATTTTAAAGATACATTAAAAGGTGGAAGTTATCTCAACGATGAAAAACTTGTTGATATTCTTGTTAATGAATCACCCAAAAGACTGATTGATTTAGAAAATTACGGTGCTTTATTTGACAGGCAGGAATCCGGTGAAATAGACCAAAGACCATTTGGAGGACAAACCTATAGAAGAACTTGCTATCAAGGAGATAGAACAGGTGCAGAACTATTAAATGCACTTAAAGAAGAAATAATCAAAAGAGATATTGAATGCATCGAAGAAGTGATGATTACCTCACTCATCACTGACGGAGATGAAGTAATCGGTGCAACAGGACTTGATTTAAAAGATTCCAGTCTAATTTATTTCAAAGCAAAATCAACAATCCTTGCCAGCGGAGGTGCCGGTCAACTATACCCTGTAACATCCAACACCTTCCAGAAAAATGGAGACGGTTTTGCAATAGCATTTAGAGCTGGCGCCAAATTAGTGGATATGGAACAAATTCAATTCCATCCGACAGGAATGATAGCACCTGAATCTAAAAAAGGAGTGCTTGTAACCGAAGCTGTAAGAGCTGAAGGCGGCAAGCTCATCAACAAAGATGGTGAAAGATTCATGAGCAAATATGCTCCTGAAAAAATGGAATTGGCTACCCGTGATGTTGTTGCCCGTTCAATATACCAGGAAATCATTGAAGGAAGGGGAACAGAAAAAGGAGGAGTTTACCTCGACATTTCACACCTTGATGATGACTACATTGATGAAAAGCTAGAAACCATGGTTTTGCAATTTGAAAATGTAGGCGTTGACATCAAACATGGTCCAATAGAAGTAGCACCTACAGCACACCACTTCATGGGCGGTTTAAAAATTAATCCTGATGGATCAAGTTCCCTAAAAAATCTATTCGGAGCGGGAGAAGTCTGTGGTGGTGTCCATGGAGCTAATCGTTTAGGTGGAAATGCACTGGCAGACACACAGGTATTCGGAAAGATAGCCGGTGAAAGCGCATCTAAAGCCGCTAAGGATAGCAAACTTAAAACCAACGAGAAAATGGTTGAAAAAGAAGCTTCAAGAATTGAAAATCTAATTAAAAAAGGCTCAATTAAACCAAAAGAATTTAAAAATAGAATTAAAAACCTAATGTGGGAAAAAGTAGCTATTGTGCGTGATGAAAAAACCCTAAATGAAGCGCTATCTGAACTTCTGGAAATGCAAAAGGAATTAGAAAACCTTGACGTTAACGATAAAAAACAATACAATGCAGATTTAGTAACTGCCCTTGAAGTAATTAATATGGTGGAAATCTGCATCTTAACTGTAAAATCTGCAATTCTACGTAGAGAAAGCAGAGGCGCTCACTTTAGATCCGATTTCCCTGAAACATTAGATGAATGGAAACAGAGTATAATATTCAGCGAAAATAAAATAGAATTTGAAGCTAGATAGCTTCTTTTAACTCTTTTATTGCTTCTCTAGCTTTATCATAAATTTCTTGTTCATCTAAAACAGTCAATTTTTTGTTTTCCATCAATATCTTACCATTACAAATAGTAGTATCAACATTTGAACCATTTGCAGAGTAAATAATGTTTGAAGTTAGTGTTGAACTGTCTGGAACCATGTTTGCTGAATTGGTATCAATCAAGATAATATCCGCTTTTTTACCAACTTCAATGGATCCTATTTCATCCTCAAGTCCTAAAGCTTCAGCACCTTTAATGGTACCCATAGCTATTGCTTCATGTGAATCTAACACATTAGGATCAAGTGTAGAAACTTTTTGAAGTAAACTAGCTGTTTTTAACTCTTCAATTAAATCTAAATTATTATTTGAAGAAGCGCCATCAGTACCTATTGAAACACAGATGTCATTTTCAATTAATTTAGAAACAGGAGCGATTCCTGAAGCCAATTTCATGTTACTGCAGGGATTGTGTGAAACTTTAACATTGTTTTTCTTAATAATCTCAATTTCACTATCGCTTAGCCAAACACTATGGGCGGCAACAACATCTGGACCTAAAAATCCAATCTTATCCAGATATTCAAATGGTCTGAGACCTTTTTCTTGGGAAATATCATTAATTTCCTTTTGTGTTTCAGAAACGTGAATATGAATTCCCATGTTGTACTCATCTGCAAGTTGGCGAACTTTAATCAATAATTCCTCTGAAGCTGTATAAGGGGAGTGAGGACCGAAAAATACTTTGATTCTTCCATCAGCCATTCCGTCGCAATTTTCAAATAAAGTTAGATTTTCCTTGATTTCTGCCTGCCTTTTCTCGGCATCTCCAAAATCAATCATTCCATAAGATAAAACAGCTCTTATGCCTGCTTCATCAACTGCACGAGCAACATCTTCCATGTAAAAATACATATCTGAAAATGTTGTTGTTCCTGACTTAATAAGTTCAACAGCTCCTAAAAGAGCTCCAATATAACAATAATTTCCATTAAGATTAGCTTCCATTGGCCATATATGATCATTTAACCAACTGTCCAGACTTAAATCATCAGCTAATCCTCTAAATAAGGTCATTGATAAATGAGTATGAGTATTAACAAATCCAGGGAGTAAAATTTTTCCACTGGCATCAATAATTTTATCTACATTGCCCTCATCAATTTCATCAGAAATTTCAGCGATTAAGTCATTCTTGATTAAAAGAGATTGTTTTTTTTCTTCAAATTTACCTGGGTTTAAAATTAATGCATTCTTGATTAAAATAGTATTATCTTTCATAATAACACCTTAAAAAAATAAAAAAAAGTAGCTAATAAACTTATTCTAAGTTTTTAATAGCTAATTTAATATCTTCTGGTTTAACTGTTTTACGTTTAGCGATTTTAGCAACATTGTTTGCTTCTTTAGCAACTTCACGAGCAACTTCTTCTAAGTATGCAGCTAATTCAGCTTTTGCATCTTCGCTAACTCTTTCTGCACCAGATTCTTTAATAATTCTTGCGATAGGAGCTTTTGGTATTTCAGACATGTTTTCACCTCACAATAATTTTTAAAACTTATTATTAATTCGGTTAATAATAAGCTAAATAGTGTATTATACGACTTAATATTTAAATATTTTGCAAAAATCAAGAGCTTATCAAAAATAAGAACCTTAAAATTAACATGTGAAAATTTAAATAAATTATTTAATATAAAAAGATTTAATAATATTATAAGAAAAAAAATTGAGAAGATATGATGAAGATAAAAATTGCAATTCCCTCAAAAGGAAGAATAAGTGAACCTTCTATTAACATTTTAGAAAAGGCTGGTTTAGGATTAAAAGACAAAAACAACAGGAAATTAATTTCTAAAACATTTAATGAGAATATTGAAGTGATGTTTGCAAGAGCTTCAGATATTCCTGAATTCGTTAATGATGGAGTTGCAGACATGGGAATAACAGGTGTAGATTTAATCCAAGAAAATGAAGCCGCTGTGATTGAACTGCTTGACTTGAGATTTGGACAAACAAAACTGGTTCTTGCCGCTCCTGAAGAATCAAATATCAAATCCATAAAAGATGTTAATGAAAACATGAAGGTAGCTACCGAATTCCCTGTTTTAACCAAAAGATACTTAACACAAAAAGGTTTAGACTTAAAAATTGTCAAATTAAGCGGATCAACCGAAGCCGCTCCTTTTATTGGAATAGCTGATTTGATTACAGATTTGACAAGCACAGGAACTACATTAAAAATGAATCACCTTGAAATTATCGACGTGATTCTTGAAAGTTCAATTAAACTTATTGCAAACGAAGATAGTCTGAAAAATAAAAAAGAGCTAATGGAAGCCGTCAGTACAAGCATTAAAGGTGTTTTGGATGCAGACAGGAAAAAACTTGTAACCATGAACGTTGAAAGTAAAAACTTAGATAAAGTAAAAGAAGTGATGCCTTCAATGGGTGGCTTAACAATTTCAGAAGTATTATCCTCACAAAAAACCGTTGCTGTCCAAGCAGTGATAGATGAAAAACAAGTATTTGAACTGGTAAACGATTTAAGAAATGCAGGAGCAAAAGACATACTCGTGATGCCTATTGAAAGAATAATATGAAAATAGCAATAATATATTCAACTTCAAGTAAATCAACAAAAAAAGCTTGTAAATTATTATCAAGTAAAATTAAAGCTAATGTTCAACTAATTCCAATTGAAAAAGCTAAAACAGCTTGCCTCTTAAAATATAATTTTATAATATTGGCCGGATCAGCTTTCAATGGAAAAGTCCAGAGCGCATTAAAAAGATATATTTCAAGAAATATCAAAACATTGAAAGAAAAACCAATAGCACTAGTATTAAACTGCGAAGAAAACATAGACACAAGAGATAGACTAAATAAAACTTTTTCACATGAATTGGTTGAATCATCATATATCTCATCAAATTTCGGTTACGAATTAAATCCAGAAGAGGGAAATTTTATAGATAAAAGAAAAACAAATAACATAATTAACAAATACAAAAAAGATGGCAAAAGCCTACCAATGTTAAACTTAAATGAAATTGATAATTTTGCAGATTACATAAACGGCATGATAGAAAAAAGGGTTGATTAAAATTTTTAAACTAAAAAATATAATTTCTATAAAAGATTTTGAAAGAGAAGACGTTGATTACATTCTTAATGAAGCATCAAAGCTAGAAGATATAGCAAAATCAAAAGAAATTTCTGAAGAACTTAAAGGAAAAATATTGGGTTTGATGTTTTTTGAACCTTCAACAAGAACAAAAATGTCATTTGAAACCGCAATAAAACGTTTAGGTGGAGATGGAATCGGGTTTGATAACAGCGGTACAAGTTCTGTTTCAAAAGGTGAAAGCATAGCGGATACTGCAAAAATGTTTGAAGCCTACTGTGATGCTTTGGTAATTAGACATGAACTTGAAGGAGTATCAAAATTCATATCTGACATTGTTGACGTGCCTGTCATTAATGCAGGAGATGGAGCAGGCCAACACCCAACACAAACACTTCTTGACTTATACACCATCAAAAAGGAAATTGGTGAAATAGACAATCTAAAAATCGCACTTATTGGTGATCTGAAATTCGGTCGTACTGTACATTCCCTTTCAAATGCATTAGGATTATATAAAAATGTTAAAATATACCTGGTATCACCTCCAGAGCTGAAAATGCCTCAAGAAGTGTTACATGATATCAATAAAACAAATGTCACCTGGGAAGAGATAGATTCAATTGAAAAAATTATTGATGACGTTGATGTCCTATATGTAACCAGAATTCAAAAAGAACGTTTTGGAGACATAAACGATTACTTAAAAATAAAAGGAGCATATATAATTAATAAAAAAATGATTGAAGGAAAAGATTTAATTGTGATGCATCCTTTACCTAGAGTTGATGAAATATCCACGGATGTCGACAATACAAAATATAACAAATATTTCACTCAAGCTGCAAATGCCGTTCCAGTTAGAATGGCAATTCTAAAAACATTAATAAAAAACAACCCTAAATAGATAGGAGGGTTGTTTCAAGTAATGTTTCATCGCATTGAAGCTTAATAATATTTGTCCTTCCCTTTCCACGACCACGTGAAACGGTATTTGTTGAAATTATACCCAACAGTTCAAGTTCATTAATGAAGTCGAATATTCTTCTGTAGGTTACAGCATCTTTTTTTGACACGACTTTATACTCATCGTATAATTTACCTGAAGATATTTCTTCATCCTGTTTTGTTAAGTTTAAAATAGCTTCTAAAACCCTTTGCTGCTGTAACGGTAATGTGGAAATAATTTCTATAACTTTATTGTGTTCAATTGTATCCTTAGCTTTTCTTACATGTTCGCTTGTAACTTTATCGCTGTCTTCATCAAAAGCCAATTCGCCTGCATTCTTAAGTAAATCAAGCGCATATCTTGCATCGCCTTCTTCCTTAGCAGCCATTGCAGAACATAATGGAATCACATCACTTTCTAAAACATCATCTCTAAAGGACAATGCAGCCCTCTCAGATAGAATGTCTGACAATTCATTAGCAACATAAGGAGGGAAAACAATTTCCTTATCATTTAAGCTACTTGTAACTCTAGATTTAATCAAATTCTTGAAATCCAAATAATTACTAATGGATAAAACAGATACATTGTCGGTTCTTGTCAACGTATATAAAATTCCATCCCCATCTTTATCAAGCAAAATATCAATTTCGTCCAAAATAACAATTAAGTGCAGTTTACGACCAAATGCGTTTGTTTTGAAAATGTCCCTGAATGTATTTACTACTTCCCCTTTAGTCCAGCCACGATTAGGAACATCACGCCCAAGCTTATTACATAATTGGGCAAGAACCTGATATTCAGTAGTATAATCAGTGCATCTAATATATTCAACTTTCACAAAAACATTTTTCTTTTGAGCAATTTCTAAAAGCTGTTCACGTGCAAATTTGGACGCTGCAGTTTTACCTGTTCCTGTCTTACCGTAAAGCGTTACATTTGAAGGAGTTACATTGTTTAATACATCAACCCAATATTTTGCGATTTGCCTGATTTGTTCTTCCCTGTGAACTAATTTATCTGGTAAAAACCTATGATCTAAAGGGCGTTTATCTTTAAATATACTTTTAGAAACTAAATCTCCCCAGTCATCTTCTAAATCTTCAAAAACATTTGACATAAAAATACACCACAATAAAGTTAATAAAGTTAATAAAAAATTTGAGTATAATTTCCAGTGTTAATAATATTATATACCTAATAAATAAAGGTTTTTATTACAATATTTGAAAAAGTTAATAAAATTGATAAAAATGTGCAAAATTAAATTGATAATATTAATTTAAAACTAATTTAAATTATTAAAACTTGATAATAATCAATAAATATGTATAATTTGATTCTTAAATATTGAATAAACTATTTAAATTAAATTAAATTTAAAACATGAAATACTACTATTTCAAATATATGATAACAATTTCAAGTGTAACAATTAAAGATAAACAGTGAAAATACTCACTCAAACAGCCTAAATAAGGAAATTTTTAAAAAAATTATCATGATTTATAATTTAGTAATACCCTATTTAAATCACAGACAGAGAGGTGCATTGCAAGTGTAAACAATTTCATGCAAAAAGCAAAAATCGAGACATGAATTTCAAGTGTAAAAGAACCATGAAATTGAAGTGAAAATGTAAAAATTTCAAAAATTAACAAAATTAGGTGAAATGAAAAATAGAGAACAGATAGAGGGATAAATTTCAAGTGTTTACAGTTGAAATATACCTCTTCAATCTTAATATATCCTCGTAAGGGTTATACTTGAAATGGACCTCTCCCTCTATACAAACATGTCATTTTCATTTGAGGATATATTAACATCACCAAACTTAAGATCAATAAGCCATATGCAATGTAGCTTTGATTTGAAAACACGTTTAAGAGTTCTGATTAACATGTCCTTGGTTAATCCATCTTCAAATATTTGTTCTGTAATAACAAATTGATGCAAAATATTTTGATTGACCTGAAGTTCATAATCCACTAAGAACTTGTTCAAACCGAAGTTCACTTGTGAAATAAACTCCCTATTGGTTTGCAAACTAGCAGATTTCATCAAATCCAAATGTTGTGGAGCCACCTGGGTAGCGCATGCAATAACAAGGCAATCCTTATCTTTAGGTTTAACAACATCCATTATATTTTCTTTTGGAAACTCAACAATAAAATGAAAGTCAGCATTTTCGTCATATTTCATTTCTCTTAGCAAGTCTTCGTCAAATAACCATTTTTTTACTTCATCTTCGATATTCATGATATCATCATTTAAAATTTAATAATAAATTATTTATTTTTTTATTATATATATTATAAACTATGATTGAATATAATAAATTGATAACTGATATGTTCTATCTTAAATTAGATTCTTTTGAGTTATTTTTATTTATTATATTTGCATTGATAATTGCAATTGCGATAGATGTAATTTTTGGGGAATTGCCAACCAGAATCCATCCTGTTGTAATCATCGGATCAATGGTTAGTTTCTTCAAAAGTATTTTCATCAAAATAAAAAATAAGCTATCAGGGCTGCTGCTGGTAATTTCTGTTGGCATCTGCACTAGCATTATATTATTTGTTTTGTATTTGATTGGCTCTATAAACTCAATTTTATTGTTTGTTTTATTTACGATACTGTTATCATCAACATTTTCCATTAAATTGCTTTTAAAAACAGCAGTTGATGTTAAAAATGATTTGAATGAAAGCATTGAAAAGGCTAGAAAATCAGTTTCATATCTGGTCAGCAGAAACACAGAGGAATTAACAGAAAGTTTCATTGTTTCAGCAGTGATTGAAAGCTTAACTGAAAACATCACAGATTCATATGTGGCTCCTGTGTTTTATTATATGATTTTTTCATTGATAATTATGATAAATCCAATCGACAACCAATTATATTTCCTGCTTCTGATTCCAATGCTATATAGGATGTTTAACACACTTGATGCAATGGTTGGATATAAGACAGAAGAACTTAAGGATATCGGTTATTTTTCAGCAAAAATTGATGATGTCTTAAATTATGTTCCTGCCAGAATATCTGGCATTTATATAGTTGCAGCGGCACTTTTACTCAAGTTAGATTGGAGAAATAGCTATAAAATAATGAGAAGAGATTCAAGAAAATGTCCAAGTCCGAATTCAGGTTTTACAATGGCAACGACCGCAGGGGCTTTGAACATTCAACTGAATAAAAAAGACACATATATTTTAGGGGATGCAGCAACAAAAACAATTGATAGGGAAGATATTACAAAGGCGGTCAATCTTTCAAAGTTAACGATTATTCTATTTACATTAACAATTTTATTATTATTAACATTGGTTTATGTGATATTATGAAAATAGCAATTATTTCAGTTTCAAAAAAAGGCAAAAATTTGGCATTGGATTTAAAGGAAAAATTAGACAATGATTCAACAATAATTAGGACTGATTTATATCATAAAAATGTTAAGAAGAATTTTGAAATTGCATTTTATGAGTATGATGCCATAGTTGCAATAATGGCTTCTGGAATTTTAATTAGATCGATTGCACCATTGATTGATTCTAAAATTACAGATCCTGCAATATTGAACATTGATGATAATGGAAATTTTGTAATTTCAACATTATCCGGTCATTTGGGTGGTGCTAATAAATTAACAGGAAAAATAGCGGGGTTAATTGATGCAACACCAGTCATCACCACTTCCACCGATGTGAATAAAAAATTGGGAATAGATGTAATAGCTAAGGATCTTTATTTAAGTGTTGAAAATCCGTCTGAGATTCTATACTTTAATAAAGCGATTTTGGAAGGTAGTGAAATTTTATTCACAATAAATCCTGAGAAAAATTTTGATTATCTCTTTGAATATTTTAATAATAATACACTTGAAATTGATGTTTCTATTCAATATTCTTCAAAAGTTAATGGTGATGAAATACATGCAAAATTAAATGAGCATGAACTTGTTTTAAAGGAGAAAAAAGTCGTCGTTGGTATTGGTTGCAGACGTGGTAAAGAATATGAAAAAATACTGGAAGGTTTCGATAAATCAATAGATGAATTGGATATTCATGAATCACGAATAAGCATGTTGGCATCAGCTGAAATAAAAAAAGATGAAAAAGGAATATTGAAACTATCAGAAGAACTCAACATCCCTGTTAATTTTGTGGAATTGGATAAATTAAGACTATTCGAATCAAGAGATATTCAAAAATCCGAATTTGTCAAATCAAAATTTGGAATTTATGGCGTTTGTGAACCATCAGCATTGATAACTGCAGGATTTGATTCAAAATTGATATATAAAAAAACCTCTTATGATGGGGTTACAATAGCTATAGCCATTTCGAAAAAATAGTTAATAAAAAAGAAAGGTAAAATTAGATTGATTCTAATTTTGAGAGAACTTCCCAAATTAAAGTTCTTGCGTGCACTGGAATATTAGGATCATTACTGATTTCATCTAACTTTCCTAAAACAGTACTTATTCTTATAGATTCTTCTTGTTCTTCATCTTTTAATAAATCATTAGATTCACTGGCTGCTTCTCGGATGTTACGAGGTACAGTATTGTTATCCATGATATATTCAAGTATTTCACATACTTCATCAATAGTTTGATTACTCATAATACTCCCTCCATTAATATTATTAAAAACAAGTCAAATAAGTATTAAATAATATATTTGTTCGTAATGTCTTTAAATATTTTTTGGTAGATTACAATATGAAATGATTTTTAGTAGAAAAATTTATATTTAATTAAGAATGAATTATTATACATGTCAGATGTAAGCAAAACAACTATAAATTTACCTAAAGACTTGAAAAAAGAATTAAAAAAATTAGCAATTGATGAAGATACTTCCTTATCCGGTTTAATCATTAAAATGATTGAAGAAGGAATGGCAAGTAGAAATAAAAGCGATTTAATTTCAGATGAAGATTAGATAATATCTTCAACTGAATTTAACATATATGTTATAAATTGAGTTTTCGCACTTTCTTCGATGAAAACCGCAAGTGATTCAGCTTCTTTTAAATTTTCACTTACACATATTACACCATGATTTTTTAAAACTAGCACGTCCTCTTGTCCGATGCCTTCACTAGCTTTAATGGCAAGTTCGCTGCTTCCTGGTTTTTCATATTCAATATAAGGCAGGTATGGATTTTTAATTTCACCAAAACCTTCAAGCCTTTTCATTCTTTTAGTTGAAAATGAAAATCCTGTAGCATAAGGGGAATGGGTATGAACAATTCCATTGACATCGGATCTTTTTTTATAAATTTCCAAGTGCATATTTACTTCTGAAGATGGTTTTCCACTAGTTAAGACATTTCCATCCATATCAACAAGAATAATGTCTTTTTCATCTAAATTCGCCAATGATTTTAAGGTAGGAGTGATTGCAATAATATCTCCGTTTTCAGTTTTAAATCTGGCACTTATGTTTCCTGATTTTCCTGAAACTAAACCTTTTTCATAAATGCTATTCGCTACATCAATAAGTTCTTGAACATTTTTTTTCATAAAATACCTCATAAAAATTTAAAGTGCTTGTATTTTCCTTTATGAAGAACAGGGACTTCAGCAGGTGTTGGTTCAATGTTATATATTTTCTGGAACTCGGTTTGTGTCTGGAAAGTACCAGAATTGATTAGATGAATTCCATTAAATCTTTTATAGGTGTTAATATGCACGTGTCCAGTGTGGAATACATCTGGAACTTCATCAATGACAAGGTAATCTTCAAGCTCAGAAGCAAGCGGAGTTCTTTCTCCATAAATTGGAGCTAAATGTCTTTTTTTAAGTAATTCTTCCATTAATAAGTCATTTCGTTCATGAGTAAATTCTTTAACTGCCATTACTAGATCGTCAAAACTGCGCCCATGATAAATTAAAACGTTGATTCCATCCAGGGACACAACGCCAGGATTTGAAATGAATTCAACATTATCGAGTTCATACAATGCTTTTGCATATTCTTCAGGAACGGCGGGTTGCGGTTCTGCGACTCTTGATGCATCGTGGTTTCCAGGAGCAATGATAATTTTGATGTCGCTTCTGATGTTTCCTAAAAATTTGGCAGCCTCGTTATATTGTTGTGTAATGTCTTTAATTGCAAGTTCCTTTTCTTGGTTTGGATATACACCGATTCCGTCGACAATATCTCCACCAATAACTAAGTATTTCACATCCTCAGCAACTCTTCTTTGCTCTTCAGTTCCATAATCACAGTTTATCCAGTCAATGAATCTTGAAAAGGCATCTTCTAGAAAAGTCAAGCTTCCAATATGAACATCGGATAAAAATACGATTCCAAAGTCCATTTCTTTTTCAGGAACTCTTATTACACCGGGATTTATTATTTGTTGGCCAAATGCAAAGTTGTTGTCATCACTTTTATTTGCAATAACGCCTATAACTTCATCTCTTACTAGTTTTTCGGCTTCTGCAAATAGATCTTCATTATTTTGTGAGAATAAAACAGATATTGTGCCCGTATCATCTTCAAAATCAACTATTTTGTGCCCGTTTTTGCTTGTTCTGATTTCACGAACCATCAGTATTAAAGTTAGGCTATCTTGAGAATCATCGATGTCAGCCACTTTCGTATAGTTTCTAAGTTCGGGTCTTTTTGTAAGGATGTTAGTCAGTTTTTCATATCTGCTTTTAAAATAGGATATTAGATTTTCTATTTCGCCGCTGGTATATGATTTTTTGCTTGTATCCTGTAAAATTTCAAAGTTGTATTCTACATTAGTTTTTTGTAAATTACGTTTAAATTGAATTTTTTCATCTTTTACGGTTTGAGAAGCTTCAATGATTGTTTTATTAACATGTTTTTCAGGTTTGTCACTTTCTTTTTTTAGATTATCAATTGAAACAGGCTTAACCGCTTCATCTTTTTTTTCAACTTTTGGCTGTGGTGTTTTTGATTTTTCGACTTTTTTTGGTTTACTTTCATCTTTTTCTTTAATCAAGGTTTTTTGGTTAGTTTTTTCAGTTTTTACAACTTTACCAGTTACTTCATCAATAGTTTCTCCACTAACGGAAACTAAATCCTTTGATGTAAATTTATCACCTTTTAACTTAACTATTAATGTAGATGCAAAATCTAAAGGATTATCTGCATTAATAACTTTATCATATGCTTCAGGTGATAGGTTGATACCTTTTTTTGCAAATTTTAATAGAATTTTATTAGTTGACATATCAATTAAAATTTTTATTTTCTACGTTAATAAACTTTGAGAATTTGATTTTGTATTTTTTATTTTCCCTTGTAAAATTTCACTCTATTTATATTATAGTTATATTTATTATATATTAGAAATAAATCTAAAATTATTATATTAAATTGTTATTAATTAATGAAATAATAATTGTGATAAAATGGCAAACAAAGTGGTTAGAATAATTTTAGTTGTTGTACTATTTATTGTATTTTTTGAATTAGGCCTTTTTGCTTCATATACAATTGTTACTTCTGAACCTCCGAATGTTCAGGGGCTAATAGAGATGCAAGTTAATAAGATAACTAGCTTTTTCAGCCCTGAGAACGTTAACAATGCTTTAATTAAAGATCCGACTCCAATCAATATATCCAATAAGAAGGATGTTGCTTTGAAACTGGAGGAACTGTCGGAGGTTGATGGGGTTAATTATGCGTCTATTAATGTGACTACTACTGAAGACACAGATAATAGTGAATATAATGTAACAATAGAAGCTTTAGGTTATGCATCTCCTAATTCTACTTCAGGAGAGATTGTCATTAGTCAGACTCCATCGTATAAGATTATAGCCAACGCTATGGTTACCCGTAAAGGAACAGGATTAATGGTAGACATTGATTCAATTTCAATAAATTCGGTTTTAAAACTATACTAGTGATTAAATATGATAAATGTAATAGGTATCGGTCAAAATAGAGAAAACATGACTTTAGGTGCTCTTAAAGCTATTGAAGAGTCCGATGTTATTATTGGCTATAAGAAATATATAGATCAAATTGAGGATTTAATAGCCGATAAGGAAATAGTTAAAAAAGGAATGGGTGATGAGATAGCTAGGGCCGAGTTTGCTATTCAAAAAAGTTTGGAAGGTCGCACAGTTTCATTAGTTAGCTCCGGAGACCCAGGTGTCTTTGGAATGGCAAATGTATTGTATCAGATTCAAAGTAAACACGAAGATGTCGAGATTAAAGTTTATCCCGGCGTTTCAGCCCTCAACTATGCTTCAAGCAAGCTTGGAGCGCCTTTGAACGATTTTGCAGCAATTAGTTTAAGCAATATTTTGACACCTTTATCCGAAATTGAAAAGAAGTTGAAATTTGCATTGGAAGCTAATTTAATTGTAGCAATCTATAACCCTATAAGCAAAACTAGAAAAGAACCTTTTAGAAGATTTAAACAATCCGTAATTGATATAAAAGGTGAAGATGCATTAATCGGTATTGTAGATAGTACTTATGAGCCTGCAAAGGAAACCATTGTTGAGGTTAAGGACCTAACTGAAGATATTGTAAACATGTCTTGCACATTGATTGTAGGCAATGACTTGACTTATGTTCAGGATGGAAAGCTCATAACACCGAGAGGATATGTAGTAAGGTCTCAGATTCATCCTTTATCACAAAATCATTATGAAATGTTCTTAGATGGTAATATTGCGCATGGTCCAAACCGTGAATGCGATTATTATCCTTGTCACTATGAGGGCCAGTACTGTGATTTCTGTTATTGTCCGTTCTATCCTTGTGGAGATTCTTCAACAGGCGGGGAATGGATTAAAGGAAAGAATGTTTGGAATTGTAAGGATTGTACTTGGCTACACGAAAAAGACAGTGTTGAATGTTTAAGAAAACCTTTAGAAAATATTTTAGAGGATGTTGAAGATTTAAAGAAAAAGAAAAAAACTTTATTAAAGCTTAGAAGAGCATGCTTATTAAAAAATAATACAAATGACCTTTAGGTGAATTAATTGTCAATCAAAAATCTTTTAATTGAAATGAAAAATATGTCGGAACTGATGGTTGATTTAGCTTATTCCGCTA
Organism: Methanobrevibacter sp.; assembly: GCF_017409525.1. Lineage (NCBI taxonomy): Archaea > Methanobacteriati > Methanobacteriota > Methanobacteria > Methanobacteriales > Methanobacteriaceae > Methanobrevibacter > Methanobrevibacter sp. The sequence continues at coordinate 115,744 of NZ_JAFQSO010000004.1, forward strand.
TTTTATTTAACAGTAAAGCAGCGGCAGAGGAGGTAATTGCTTTAGAAAACGAAGTAAATGCCATGAATTATGAAATTAAAAAGGAATCATTAGTTGCAGCCAGATCATATGAGGATGCAGAAAAGTTAACTGCATTGCTTGAAATTGCAGAAGCTGCTGAAAGTATTGCAAATGCTGCAAAAGATTTGGCTGATTTAGTAATTACAGGTTTTAAACCACATCCAGTATTCAAGATGGTTATGGAAGAATCTGATAAAAGTATTGTTAGAGTGGTTGTAGATGAAAAATCAGATTTAGCGAATAACAGTTTAGGTGATTTGCTTTTGGTAAATCGTACTGGAATGAGAGTAATTGCTATTAGAAGAGGAACATCTTGGATTTATGGTCCAGATAAAAATACAACTATTTTACCAAACGATACATTAATCCTAAAAGGTACAGAAGCCGGTGCGGATTTGATTGAAAAGCTTGCAACCGCAGCTTGTTCTTTGGAAGATATTCCAGATGAACTTGAAGACGAAATAGACTGAGTGATAAAATGATTATGGGTAGTGATATGCATGAAGGACAGAAGTCCACAGAAGAAGATACGCAGTTCACTATCTGCATTTTCAAGATTTTCTGATTTTTTTAAAAATCAAAGCAGCGTTATTAAAGAAGGATTAATTGCTCTGTTAATCTGTGCTGTTGGAGATTTAATTGCTGGAATCATCTTAGGCAAAATGACATTTTTCCTTGAAACTTTCCCAGGACTTTTAGTAATCATTCCGGGGGCTATTGGTATGAGAGGAAATATTTTCGGCTCTTTTGCTTCAAGGCTGTCTACAAATTTACACATCGGTATTATATCACCTAAATTTGAATTTTCAGAACAGTTGAATTATAATATTTTTTCATCATTTGTTTTAACATTGGTCCTATCAATATTTTTGGCCATAATAGCTAAAATATTCTGTATTCTATTGCATCAGCCTTCAATGTCATTGATAGACTTTATATTGATATGTGTCATTGCTGGTGTTATTTCAAATTTGATTATGCTTCCGATTACAATGGTAGTTTCATATAAAAGCTTTGAACATGGTTGGGATCCGGACAATATCACAAGTCCAATCATAGCAGCATTTGGAGATTTATTTACTCTTCCTGCAATCATTGTTTCAATATTTGTTTTAAATGCAATTAACTTTGACATGTTATTTAAAGACATAGTTTTATTTGCAGTCCTAATCATTGTTTTAGTTAGCTTTATTTACTGTTATAAGCTTTCTGATGAAACCCATACAATATTAAAACAGTCAGCTCCCGTATTGTTGTTATGCTCTCTTTTAGGAGGTACCGCAGGCAGCATTTTAAATAGTTCAGTTGAGACATTGCTTACAAATCCTAGTTTGCTTACTCTATTACCTCTATTTTCAGGTGAAAGTGGAAGTCTAATTAGTATTTTAGGTGCTAGACTATCATCTGGTCTTCATTCAGGTTTAATTGAACCATTAAAAAGGCCTAAAGGCAATACTATTAGTAATTTTTTAGTTTGTTATGTTTTGGCTATTGTAGTATTCCCTTTAATTGGAATTTTAGCTGAAGGATCTTCATACTTATTTAAAACAGTAGGCATTGGTTTTGTTAATATAGTTTCAATAAGTACTCTGGCAGGTTTTATTTTGGTCAGCGTGATGATTTTCTTGGTGTACTATGTATCAACAATTTCCTATAACAAAAATCTAGACCCGGATAATATTGTAATTCCAGTTTCAACCAGTATAACAGATTCGATTTCAAGTTTAATATTGATATCTGTTTCATTGATTATTTTAGGAGTGTTAATCTAATACCACGCCTTTAATATAAGATTACACTCATTTACTCTAAAATAATCATATGTCAACTTATTCTTATCGAAATTTTTTGGAACGGATACTAACACGGCTTTTGCATTCTGTTTATTGAAGTGAATAAATACAATTGCACTTGTGTCATCGTAGAAATTGATTTCATCATTGAGATATATCCTATCTGAACTTGGTGATTGCCAGAGCCTAGCTTTAACAATTCTTGTTGTATCAACAAAATATTTTAAGCTGTCTTTTTCATTTTTGTCAATCAGCAGATAATAATCCGAGTTTTTCACGTTTCCTTTAAAGATTTTAAAGTAATTGCAACTGTGTTTTTCCTGGTCATGTTTGTGATTGCATTTACCATCATTTTGAAAGTCTTTGATTACATATTTATTGTAAAAATCGCATTTTACGAATCTGTTTATTGAAAATACATTGCCGTTTTCATCACTTTCACCTATTTTCACACTTGGAACACTGCTTTGCTGTGGAATTATTTCCATGGAGGTTTTAATTTTTGTTTCAAAGGTTTGTTTATCAATCAACTTTTTATAATTTTTTCCAAGGGCCAGAAATTTATCATATGATACACTGTTTGGAATGGTTTCACCATGTTCATTTATAACTGCAAGGCCAGGTGTTCCTTTCCCATATTTTTCCCAGTTATCGGGGTTTCCGGGATTATTGATTAAATTGTCAGCCACTTCCCCAAGCAAGCTTTCTGTGTTTTCTATTTCCGATGATGAAATCGTTTTTTGTGTCATCATTTCTGAGAAATTGAGTACAATTCCTGCAATCATTAAAGTTACTATTAAAACGATAGCTATTTCAATGGTCATGTTTCCTCTATTGTCCATCATCTTCACCATTCAACCCATATTTCTTCATGTGAGAGCTATCTAGAATTAAGCTGTTAATGTCTAGCTTATCCATTTTTTTTCCTGTATAATGGTCGTGGAATATCACGTGGTCGGAACAGGAAATGGAATCGTTTGTCAGAGGAGTATGTGTCTGTATAAATGTCTCAAGTCCATAATGAGGGCATGTTCCCTTTCCTTCAAGTCTACATAAAAAGCAACTTCCGTCAGCACTTTCATGAAAATAACCCTGTTTTAAACAGTCCTTTAGCACACCGGGGTCGCCATGATGAACATAGGGGTCATATGGGCATTTTTTGATGTATAGTGGTGATGTTGCAAATAAATATGAAAACGGCGAGTCCAGATTCCTCAGTTTAAGATATCTTGCAAGCGCATTCTTGTAGTTGAGTTTTTTGCCTTCCTTAAATATTCCTGATGCAACCGTTAGTTTCGCAGGAGGCAACGGGTCTTTAAGGCCTTCAATTGACACGTTCTTTTCAATGATCTTATTAAAATGATTATTGTTTTTGTTAATGTTCAGCTTTACTTTGAATAAGACTTTCCAGGGACTGCTGCTACTTTCAACAGATAAAACCTCGGATGTGATGTCAACATCATATTTTTCATTCAATTCTTCATTTTTTTCTTTTAATTTTTTATTTAAATTCTTTTTTATAGTGTCTTTACTGTTAAATAGCTTAAAGCTATGGTATACTCTTTCACATGCATCATATAGGGAATCTCTACCTAAAACTTCTATATTATTTGAGTAATCATCAATAATATATTTGAAATTATTATTCTCTTCAGAGTCAATATTTTCACTTTCCATATATGTTATGGTCGTATAAACAATAATGGCCATTAATAATAATATTGTTATTAAAATAACAGTCGTTCCCAGTATTAGATTTCCATTTGAATCGATTTTCATTATTAGAGATATAGTCTGTATTTATAAAATTATTTTCAAAGTGCGACTATATGATTTTTCACAAAAAAGTATGAAAAAATTATAAATACCTTTAAAATAGTAATAAAAAAAATACTTATTTATATTATCAATTAGAAACTATACATATTGAAAATATATGGAGGATTTACATGTCAGATACTGTTAGAACATGGCGTCATATACAACAAAGATACAATCTTATTGGTTCTAAATGTACTACCTGTGGAGAATTATTTTTCCCGTCTCGTGTAGTTTGTCCTAACTGTAGAAGAAAAGGAAATCTTGAACCATTCCAATTCAGTGGAAAAGGTAAAATTTACACATACTCAATAATTAGATCCGCTCCCGACGATTTCAAAAAATCAGCACCATATGCTGTTGCAGTAATTGAACTCGAAGAAGGTGCAAAATTAACATCTCAGCTTGTAGATTGTGATGTTGATGATATTGAAATTGGTGATGATGTAGAAATGGTATTTAGAAGAATTAGAGAGGATGGAAAAGACGGAGTAATCTCCTATGGATACAAATTCAAAGTTATCAAATAATACTGCCGTAATTTTAGTAAGTCACGGAAGTACGCTACCTTACGCTGAAGAAGTATTCAGTGAGATAAAAGATAAGTTTATTAAAGCAAGCGGTTTGGCTACTGAAATCGGCTATATGAAAGTTTCTGAACCTACTATTGCTGGAGCCGTTGAAATATTAAAGGATGATTTGGATGATTTGGATAAGATCATTGCCCTTCCAGTATTTTTAGCTCCGGGTATTCACACTAACATCGATATTCCAACTTTATTAGGATTGGAACCTTTGGAAGTTGATCCTAGATGTCCCGATGGCAATTATCCGGCTGAACATTATTTGTCAATAGCCGACGATGTTGAATTCGATGGTGAAATCGAGTTGTTGCCTTCAATCGGGCCTCGCGATGAACTTTTGAAAATCATCGATAAAAGAGTTGAGGAGGCTTTAAGCGATTCTAAACTTGATGATGATGCAAAAACTGGAATTTTACTTGTTACACATGGTTCTAGATTAAATTACAATAAAGAGTTTGCAACAGAATTGTATAATAAATTTGAAAGAACTTGTGACATGCCATCTAGTTTTGGCTTTATGGAATTATGCGGTCCTAGCATCCCTGAATCTATCAATAAATTAGTGGATGAAAATAATTTGGAACGATTAGTTGTGGTACCTATATTTATCGCTCCTGGAATGCATACAACTCATGATATTCCTCACATCCTAGGATTTTTAGAAGATCATGAGCATGAACATTCTCATGGCCACAGTCACGGTCATGACCACTCACACGATTTGACCCCTGTTGAGTTTGAAGGTGAGATTTTATATCCGGAGCCAATTAAAGCGGATGATATTTTAATAGATATTTTAGTCGATATGGTAGATGAAAAATTATAGTTTTTCATATATTTTTTTGAAATATTTTTTATTCAATATAACTTAATTAAATGTAACTTAAAGTTTAATACTAATTGATTTGGAGAGGAAGAATTATGTCTGAAAAAACTGGAATTTTACTTTTGAGCCACGGTTCTAGATTAAAAGATGGCGAAGAAGTGATTAAAGCTTATAAAGAAATGTATCAAGAAGAGTTTCCTGAAGCCATTATTGAATATGGATTTATGGAAATCAGAAAGCCAGGTATACCTGAAACCATTAAGAAATTAACATCTGAAAACGATTTGGATAAAATCATTGTTGTTCCCGTATTTGTAGCTCATGGACTTCACACAAAAAGGGATATACCAGGATTATTAGGTATTGAAAGTGATTTTGATGAGGAATCTGTCTCCGGTCATCATCACCACCATCATGACCATGGGCACGGCCACGGACATCATCATCACCACCATCATGACCATGATGATGAAGAGGTGGAATTCGATGGTGAAATTATCTTAACCGAACCTTTAGGTATCGATACACGTTTATACGAAATTATTAAGGATAGAGTTTCAGATGCATTATAATCTGAAACATTTTTTTACTTTTTTTGAATAACTATATTTATTTTAAAATTTATATTATTATTTATGACCTTAAAAGTCTCTGATATTGGTGAAAAAGAATTAGTTAGATACATTATAGCTAATTCAAAGGACATTACTCCTGATGACACTGCAGTCACCAATTTTAATGGGAATAATTTGATTTCTACTTGTGACATGCTGATTCAATCCAGACATTTTCCCGAAAAGATGTCCTATTTTGACATGGGATTTAAATCGGTGACAGTTAATGTGAGTGATTTAGCGGCTATGGGTGCTAAGCCATTAGGCTTTTTATTGTCTATAGCCCTTCCTAAGGATTTGGAGTTAAACAGTTTTAAACAAATAATTGAAGGTGTTTTAAGTGCCTGTAACTATTATTCCATTCCATTGATTGGAGGAGATACCAACGAGGCATCTGAAATAATAATTTCCGGAACAGCTTTGGGCTTTTGTGATAAGCCTCTGATGAAGGATACTTACAATATTGGCGATTTGGTGGTTGTCACCGGCGATATTGGAATTGCAGCTTTGGGCTTTAATTTGGATTCAATGGATAACATATATGTAAATAAAGTATTGAAGCCAATAGCCAGACTGAGAGAAGGTATTTTAATCAACGATGCGGGAGCTACTTCTGCAACCGATATAACCGATGGGCTTGCATGCGAATTGCATGAGATGAAAAAGGATGGATTCGGCTTCATGATTTATGAAGAAAGGCTGGACGTTTCTGAGGAATATAAAGAGATTAGTAATCAATTAAATTTAAATTATCTAGATTTAATTTTACATGTTGGAGAAGATTTTGAATTAATTTTCACGATTTCAAAAGATAATTTGAAAAATTTAGACATTGATTATAAAGTAATCGGAAAGGTCACCTCTTCCGATAAAGTTGAAATAACTTTAGAGAATAATATAATTGAAGAAATTGAAAACAAAGGTTATGAGCATTATGTTAGTGAATAACAATCTTTACAAAAAGAGCTCAAAATCACAAAAAATAAGATGTGAAATCTGTGCAAATTATTGTAAAATATCAGATGGAAAATATGGTATTTGCAAGCAACATAAAAACATTAATGGGGAGCTGTCTGATGAATCCTATGGAATTGTTTCTTCTTTAAGTCCGGATCCTATTGAAAAAAAGCCATTGCATCATTTTCTTGCGAACACATTTACATATTCGATTGGGGGTTTTGGATGTAATATGACATGTTTGCATTGCCAGAACTATATGATTTCTCATGAATATGGCAAATTTTCTAGAGGAATTAAAATAACACCAGAAAGCATTGTGGAAAATGCACTTAATTATAATTGTAAGTCAATTGCTTGGACTTATAATGAACCTACCATACACTTACCTTTCAACAAAAAAACTTCTATTTTAGCAAAACAAAAAGAATTAAAAGTTATCTATGTAAGCAATGGATATTATTCAGATAAATCTCTTGAAGAAATTTTGAGTTTTGTGGATGCCTTCAACATAGATTTAAAATCCATGTCTCAAAGTTTTTATAAAAAAGTTTGCGGCGCAGATTTGGATGTAGTTTTAGAAAATCTAAAGAGAATTTACAGTGAAGGTAGACATCTGGAAATAACCAATTTAATAATTAATGATTATAATGATTCTATAGATGAGATTAATCAGTTATGTGATTTTATTGTTAATGAATTGGGCCCTGAAGTTCCTCTTCATTTTTCAAGAGCATTTCCACATTATAAAATGAATAATATTTCACCTACAAATAAGTCAATATTATTTGAAGCTAAAAAAATAGCTGAAAATAAAGGAATTGAAAATATCCATCTGGGAAATATTTAAAAAAATAAAAGATTTAAAAATCAATTGATTGGTCTTTTTGAATTTTGTTTCCATTCCATGCCATTAGACTACTCCATTCGGCAAATGGGGATGTCCAGAATAGATCATTAGCTTCAAGACCTAAGGCTAGGAAAACACTGCAACATAAATAAAGACTACCTGTATTAATGTCACTTTCGGAAATATCTAATTGTGAACCTTGAAGACCAACAATTAACCATCCAGAACTATTAAAGTTTCGATTGTCTCCGAAGTGCTTTTTCAGGATTTGGGTTAGAGCAGACCTAACTTGAGCAGGATTGATATTTCTAGGCAATATTTTAAGCAAACATGCTTGAGAAAGTAGATGGAAAACACCGCAACGGTATGAAAGGCAGCTTCCTAAAAGGGGATATGTTCCTTCAGGAGAGATAACCCTTTCAAGTTCTGATGCTAATCTTGATGATCTCATCAATTGGATATCCAAGAATTCCCCTTCATTAATTCCATATTTTCTCATTACTTTTAAAATATCGTTTAGCATTGGGTGGATAACAATACTGTTAAAGTATCCTACAGTAAAGTCCTCACCATCTGAATAAATTCCATCACCTATATAGAATTCATCTCTGAATCTGCGAATTCCATAACTTAAACGCTCCTTATCACATTCACCAGTAAATTCTAAAAGAGCCGCTTCAATCATGGATGTAAACAATAGCCAATGATTCTCGTAAGGAGCTATGGTACGTGTATTTTTAAGTTCACGAATAATTCTAGCTTGATCATCCATTTGTAAATTGAGCCAGATTTGATTTTTAGCTCTGAGTAATCCCTGAGCAAATAGAGCCACATCAACTAAGGATTGTCTAGGTTCAATATTGAAAATATAATCGTTATGGTTTGGATCAACGGCATTTGAAATAGCTTTTAGTGTTACTCTAATATATTTTTCACGTAAAATTCCTTCCTCAGACCTATCCGGTCCCAGTTCCAACCATGCTGAAATTCCATTGAAAACGCGGGAAAAAGCTTCAAGGTATGAAAATTTTTGACCTTCGAGACTAGTTGATTCATAAGGCATATTTTTCTTCAATGAACCTTTTGCAAGATTTGTCAAAACTGGATTGGTTATTTTTCTCATAACAGAAATCCAATATTCTCTATCTTCTATAACATTAGTTTTTTCTTCAATTATAGGCTCTTCTTTTTTCTTAAATCTTTTTAAAAATGAATTACTCATGTTCTTATAATTTGTTGTACATAATATATATATTTTATAAAAAACATATATTTATCATTATTAAAAGAGGTTAAAAATATGCCAACAATGTCTGAAAAAATATTAGCTAGAGCATCTGGTAAAAATGAAGTTGAAGCCGGAGATATAGTTATAGCAAATATTGATGTAGCAATGACACATGATTTAACCGGACCTCTTTCAGTAGAATCTTTTGAAAAAATTGGGGCTGAAAAAGTCTGGGATTCCTCTAAAATTGTCATTCCTTTTGATCATCAGGTTCCTGCTGACTCTATTGACTCTGCTAATAATCATATCATTATGAGAAAGTTTGTAAAACAACATTCTATAGAACATTTCTATGATGTAAATGCGGGGGTATGCCATCAGATACTTCCGGAATTGGGTCATGTTGTACCTGGAGAAGTAATAGTCGGCGCTGACTCACATACCTGTACTCATGGAGCTTTAGGAGCATTTTCAACAGGTATAGGATCAACTGATATGGCAATGGTATTCGCTGAAGGTAATTTATGGTTTAAAGTACCTGAAACAAATAGATTTGAAATTAATGGTAAATTAAAAGATAATGTTTATGCTAAAGATGTTATATTGCATATTATTGGCCAAATAGGTGCTGATGGTTCAACATATAAGGCGTGTGAATTTGCAGGCGAAACAGTTTTGGACATGAGCATATCCGATAGAATGGTTTTGTGTAATATGGCCATTGAAATGGGTGGAAAAACCGGTTTGGTAGAGCCTGATAAGAAAACCATTGACTATGTTGAAGCTAGAAGCAATAAACCTTATGAAATTTATAAGACTGACTTGGATTCTTCGTCCTTAAATATTATCGATGTTGATGTAAGTGATTTAGACCCTCAGGTGGCTTGCCCGCATCATGTGGATAATGTAAAACCAGTTGGAGAAGTAGATGTTGAAATTGACCAAGTATTCATTGGATCTTGTACTAATGGTAGGTTATCTGACCTAAGAGATGCTGCAAAAATATTGAAAGGAAATAAAATAGCAAAAGACACTAGAATGCTTGTTATTCCAGCATCAAAGGAAGTTTACTCAAAAGCACTTGATGAAGGATTAATCAGAATATTTGTTGATGCAGGAGCACTTGTATCCGCTCCTTGTTGCGGTCCATGCTTGGGCGGACACACTGGAATCATAGGGCCTGGTGAGGTAAGTCTTTCAACTTCAAATAGAAACTTTAAAGGCAGACAAGGCTCACCGGATGGAGAAGTTTATTTGTCCTCTGCTGCTGTAGCTGCCGCTTCAGCAATTGAAGGAAGAATTGTGGCACCGGAGTGATATCGTGAGAGGAACTGCATGGAAATTTGGAAATGACATTGATACAGACATTATTGTTCCAGGAAGGTATTTGATTTACACAGATGAAGAAAGGTTATCCAAGCATTGCATGGAAGGTTTGGATGCAGATTTTAGCAAAAAATGCAAGAAAGGAGATTTCATCGTAGCCGGAAGTAATTTTGGATGTGGCTCTTCAAGAGAACATGCTCCAATAGCACTTAAAGGCGTTGGAGTTTCAGCTGTTATTGCCGAGTCTTTTGCAAGAATCTTTTATAGAAATGCTACCAATGTGGGCGTTCCGCTCTTGGAAGCTCCCGGCATTACAAATCTAGTTGAGAATGAAGAAAAAATTGAAGTTGACATGGAAAACGGAACAATAACAAATAATAATGGAGAATCAATCACATTTAAAAAATTGCCTCCATTCATGTTAGAAATATTAGAACAAGGTGGTTTAATTGAATACCTCAAAAACAAAAGATAAATATCAGATAGCCATAGTTCCTGGAGATGGAATAGGCAAGGAAGTAATGGAAGCTACACTTTTTGTCCTTGATGGCTTGGATGTTGATTTTGATTATGTTTATGGCGATGCTGGAGATGAGTGCCTTGAGAAAACAGGCACAGCTCTTCCAGATGAAACCTTAGATATTATTCGCAATGCGGATGCATGCTTGTTTGGCGCAGCAGGTGAAACTGCAGCGGACGTCATTGTTAAAATACGTCAGGAAATGAAGATGTTTGCAAATTTGAGGCCTGTAAAGTCATATCCTAATACAAATTCATTGTTTGAAAATATTGATTTCATGATTGTACGTGAAAATACTGAAGGAATGTATATTGCAGATGAAGAACAATATACTGATGAGGGTGCAATTGCAAGACGTATCATAACAAGACAGGCGGAAGAGCGTATTATTGATTATGCATTTAAGTATGCTATAAATAATAGTAAAACTAAAGTTACTGCAGTTCATAAAGCTAATGTATTAAAGAAAAGCGATGGTCTGTTTAGAGAAATTTTCTATGAAGTTGCCAGTGATTATCCAGATATAGCAACTGAGGAGTTTTATGTGGATGCGACTGCGATGTATCTTATTACACAGCCTGAAAGCTTTGAAGTTATTGTTACTACAAACCTTTTCGGAGATATTTTATCCGATGAAGGTGCAGGCCTTGTAGGAGGGCTTGGTTTAATTCCTTCAGCCAACATTGGTGAAAATGCAGCCTTGTTTGAACCGGTGCATGGTTCAGCACCCGATATTGCAGGACAGGGTATAGCGAATCCTATTGCAATGATGCTGTCTGCAGTGATGATGCTTAGATACATTGGCGAAAATGAAAATGCTGATAAATTGGATGCAGCAATTTTAAAAGTATTGAATGATGCTAATATTTTAACTTGTGATTTGGGTGGTTCCGCTACAACTATGGAACTAGCTAATGCGGTTAAAAATAATTTGTAAAAAAATATATGGTGAATTAGAATATGAATTTGAAAAAGTTGAATAGAATGCAAATGGCAGCACTTTTTATCATATTTATCATGGTAATAAGTGGGGTAGCAGGTTTCCTTCTCATAATATTTTCTGGAGCTGGATAAAATGGCAAAATATGAAATAGCAGCTGTAGTGGCTGAATTTAATTACGATATTACACAAATGATGTTAGAATTAGCAAGAGCAGAAGCCGAAAATAGAGGATGCAAAATTACTAAGGTAGTAGCCGTGCCTGGCGTGTTTGACATGCCACTTGTAATCAAAAAATTGTTACAGAAAGGCGAATACGATGCAATTATTACTTTAGGTGCTGTAATTGAAGGTGCAACAGACCACGATCAAATTGTAGCACAGCATGCTTCCCGTAAAATCGCTGATTTGGCTCTTGAATATGACACACCGGTGGCACTTGGCATTACTGGTCCTGGAATGACTAGAATGGATGCTCACAGACGTGTTAAAAATGCAAAAAGCGCAGTTGAAGCAGCTATAAAGATGTGTGATAGATTAAAAGAGATTTAGTGATTTGATGGAAATCTTAAAACCTAACGAATTAAGGGAAAAATTTAGTGACCCTTGGATTGCCCCATATAAGAAAGTATTGACCATGGTGGATGGTGACAAAGTCGAAATTGTCGAGTATCATCCTTGTATTTCTGGATCTCACTGGTTATTAAATCAGTACAGAAATAATTCTGATTTAATAGACTCCGCTTATCGTGATGGAAATAAACATGTTTATTCCTGTCATTTGGGCTCAGCGCCACTAGATTTGAAAGCTAGTTTTAATGCTGCGGGCATTGATGAAATCATCGTGGATGGTGATGAAGTAAAGGTAACTCATGCAGGGCTTGCTGGAGCCGGTGTAGGTGCCGGAATGTGTAGAGGAATGGGTGAAGGTGTTAAATATGTTGAGCTCATTGAAGTTGGTGGAGGTTCAAAAGCTGGAAAGGCCACTGTTGTAACACCTAAGCTTGAAAAAGTGGTTATCGGTGTTGATGATACCGATACTAAAGATGCTGGTGCTACATGGACTATGGCTCATAATTTAGGCGTTGAACTTGCAAGCGAAGGTTTTGAATATCTGGATCACATTATAGTCCAGTTATATCCACACAACCCTCATAAGACTCAAAATTGCGTTTCCATTGCTTTGACATTTGCAGTTGAAGAGGCAAAAAAACAAGATTTGATTGATAGAGTTATTGAAATCCTTAAAAGGGATACTTTATCTGATAAAACTGCAATAGCTATTTTGGAAGGTTTAGATATTCCTGAAAAATTAAGAGAATATTCTATTGCTACAAAATCTGGAATGATGGATGTTGAAACTGCAGAAAGTGTAGCTGATGAATTAAACATTCCTCTAATCAGTGTTACTGGCGAACAGGGGAAAGTTGGAGCCCTTGCAGCTTTAGGTCTTTATGATGATGTTGAAGAAGCTGTAAAAGCATATGACAAAAAGTAATCTAAGAAATTTTTCTTAGATTTTTTCTATTTTTTAATAATAATATTCAGGAAATTGCCTTGATTGGCTTTTATAATTTGTTTTATTGAAGTGTTGTTTCTATCTTCAAATATTATACTAATTTGATGGCCGTTATATGTAAAGTTGCAGTCGCTAAAAGTGCCATTGTTGCATGTAATGGTTTTTACTTGCTTATTGTTTATGCTTATGATGTAATTTGAATTTTCGTCAAATATTCCGTATGAATAGGCAACGCTTTCGTTATCCACGAATATTTCGAAATTGCTTGCATTTATGTCTTTTGAAGATATTGAAAATTTTTCAATGATGCTGGTGTTGTCATCACCATAATGGTGAATTACTTTAACACCCTCAAATACTTCTTTTAGACGGCTATTTTGGATTATTGCTCCGTTTTCTAATTGCAACTCTTTTTCAACCTCAAGAGGTAGTCTTATAATGTCCGAATCACCAGGTCTACTGGATTCAACTTTGTAAGACACACCATTGATTATCATGGTATCGTTTACATCAATGCCTAACGTCATCATTGCATCTGTCGGCATCCGTATTTTATTTGTTTCATTTTCAATTGCAGTATCGATAGTATATGGTCCTCTTGCAGAAATAACGTTCTCTCTTGGAGAATCGTCTGCATAGATTATTAGGTTTCTTGAGTTTGGTTCGATTGATATGACTCCATTTTCAAAGTGAGCCGCACCGATAAATGTTGAAATCATTAAAAGCAAGATGACCACTGAAATAATCATCGGGAAATGAATTTTAATGAAGGATTTTACCAGGTTTCCTTTTGGAATCTTTTTAAACATTAATATTGACTGCACAATAACTTTAACAATGTAATAAACAGACAATACAATTCCAATAATGGTAATGAATACCGCAATAGCTAATGGAATAAATTTAACAAAGAAGATTGTGAATAATCCAAGAATAACTAGTGATAAACCTACAATTGACATCCTAATATAGTATCCTATATCATCTATCATTGTGACTCTACCGTACTTGTTGGCACGGTTTATGATTGTTCTGACCACTTCATTTGCCATTATGTTCAAATCGGCAAGTGGGGACATGTCATGTTGTATTGCACCGATGTCCACTTCCATGATGGATATTCCTAAAACATCAGCGTCAATAACGATACCCACATCGACACCATAATCATTTTCAAAATTAATTTTCTTTAATATTTCCTTACGTGCTGCAAACTGACCGCTTAACGGCTGTTCGAATGAAATTTCAGGGAAGAAAAAGTTTAATAAAGGCTTTGCGGTAAGTTCGGTTACACGTCCACTTTCACGAGCGAATTTAGTTTTTGTAATATCGGTCTTGCCTTCGAGAATTGGCTTGATCATTGCTTCAACTTTTTTAGAAGTTAAATTGTAGATGTCTGCATCAATAAAGGCTATGATATCACATTCGGCCTCTTTATATCCAGTGTGTAGAGCTTCACCTTTTCCTTTATTGGTTTCATGATTAATTACAATAGCGCCGGCTTTGATAGCTTCCGCTTCAGTATCATCACTTGATCCGTCATTAACAACGATGACCTCATCTACAAACGATACTTTTTTTATTACTTCTACTACTTTACCAACAGTTTCTTCCTCGTTGTATGCCGGTATAATTACTGAAACCTTTTTGTATTTTGGTTTTTTAGTTTTTATACCAGCTAGTAGAAATGCAATAATCACAACAAACCAATACACTGAATTCACCGTTATTACTTTAATATATTTATACATTTATTGTTAAAGTAGTATAAATATATATTACTTTTGCGTGTTTTTTTCACCTTATAAAAAATTTTAAGTTATTTGTAAGTCAATAATGTATTGTAATTTTAATTTAGGTAAGGATTGTAATTTTAATGATAGAAAAATACTGGAAAAAGAATTAAATTTAGCCAATTGGCAAGTCAAAAAAGTAATCAAGCTGATAGACGAGGGCAATACTATACCGTTTATCGCCCGTTATAGAAAGGATGTTACTGGTTCTTTAAATGATGAAATCTTAAGAAAATTTGATGAAAGGCTAAAGTATCTTAGAAATCTGGAAGAGCGAAAAGAAAAAGCCATAAATAGAATAGATGAGCTAGGAAAGTTAGACGATGATTTAAGATATCAGATTTTGAATGCGACTACTTTAGTGGAACTTGAAGATTTATATAGGCCATTCAAATCTAAAAAGCAGACTAGAGCTGCCAAAGCTCGTAAAATGGGTTTACAACCATTGGCAGATATTATTCTTGCGCAGGAGGTCAAGCAATCTATTAAAAAAATAGCTAAGGATTATGTTAATGATGAGGTAAAAACTCCACAGGATGCTATAGATGGTGCAAAGGACATTATTGCTGAGATAATTTCTGATAATTCTGATTTTAGAGGTAAAATTAGAAAAAATACATATTTTACAGGCCAAATCACAACAAAGGCTAAGGATAAAGAGTCATCAACAGAATATGACGTTTACTATAACTACTCGGAAAATGTTAGGAAAATTCCACCTCACAGGATATTGGCCATTAATAGGGCTGAAAAGGAAGGAGTAATCAAGGCTAAAATTGAATGTGAAAGTGAAGACATTATAAAGTATTTGAAGAGGCATACATTAAGAAATACTTCTAAAATACCTGAAAAGATAGAATATAACCCTTATACTACTCCAATTATAATAGAATCTATTAAAGATGCTTACAAGAGATTGATTGCTCCTGCAATTGAGAGAGAAATTAGAAATTACTTGACTGAAAAGGCGGAAGAAAAATCAATAGAGGTTTTTTCCCAAAACTTGAACCAATTGCTAATGTCCTCTCCACTTTCTGGAAAGACTATCTTGGGTTGGGATCCGGCTTTCAGGACTGGATGTAAATTAGCCATCATTGATAAAACCGGAAAAGTATTGGATACTTCCCTAATCTATCCAACCGAACCGCAGAATAAGGTTGAAGAGTCTATTAAAACAGTCCGCAAGTTAATTGATAGGTATGATATTAATGTTATAGCCATTGGAAACGGAACAGCTTCAAGAGAGTCAGAAGAGGTCGTTTCTCAAATAATCAAAGGAACCAATGTTGAATATATTATTGTTAATGAGGCTGGTGCATCCGTCTATTCAGCATCTGCACTTGCCGATGAGGAGTTTCCAGATTTCACTGAAGGGGAAAGAAGTGCAGTTTCTATCGCAAGAAGACTTCAAGACCCGTTAGCTGAGCTGGTAAAGATAGACCCGAAATCAATCGGTGTCGGACAGTATCAACATGACATGAACCAAAAACAACTTTCCCAGTCACTCGATGGCGTTGTTGAAAAAGTAGTTAATGAGGTGGGGGTTGACTTAAATACGGCTTCATATAGCTTGTTAAATCATGTTTCGGGCATTGGAAAAACAACAGCTCGAAATATCATTGAATATAGGGATGAAAATGGAAGTTTTACTAACAGAAAAGAGCTGTTAAATGTAAAAAAGTTAGGCAAAAAAACTTTTGAGCAATGTGCAGGTTTCGTCAAAATAGACAATCCCGACTATCCTTTGGATAATACTACGATTCATCCGGAATCATATAAACCCGCCCTTAAATTGCTAGATAAATTGAACTACACTGTTAATGATATAGGGTCAAATGACTTAAAGCTTAAAAATTTAGACCTCGAAGCTATTTCTGATGAATTGGGCATCGGCATTGAAACATTGAAGGACATTATTTCGGAACTTAAAAAGCCTGGCCGTGACCCTCGTGAAGACATGCCAAAACCGGTCTTGAGAAAAAATGTTCTATCAATTGAAGATTTGCAGGAAGGAATGATAATGCAAGGGACTGTTAGAAATATTGTGGATTTTGGTGCATTTGTTGATATTGGCGTTCATCAGGATGGTTTAGTTCATATCTCTCAATTGGTTGAAAATAAGTTTGTCAAACATCCTCTTGATATTGTTAGTGTTGGAGAAATTGTCGACGTTAAAGTTTTAGATGTCGATTTGACAAGGAATAGAATTCAATTATCTATGATAATTTAAATATTTAAAAATCAATATTATAATTATAATATTAAATTTAATTTTAAAGAAGTGATTTGATGACACCAAAGATAATGATAATTCTTGGTAGTGGTTCTGATATTGCTGTTGCAGAAAAAGCAATGGATGTCTTAGACAAACTTGAGATACCATATAGTTTAAAAATTGCATCCGCTCACAGAACTCCTAATCTTATTCGTGAAATTGTCAGTCAAGCTAGTGATGCAGGAATTGAAGTGTTCATTGGAATAGCCGGTCTTGCAGCACATTTGCCTGGAGCTATTGCTGCCTATACTCCTAGACCTGTCATTGGAGTGCCGGTCGATGTTAAAACAGGAGGAATCGATGCTTTGCAATCTATTGTCCAGATGCCTTATCCGTCTCCTATTGCTACTGTTGGGATAGATAGGGGCGACAATGCCGCATTATTGGCCGCTCAATTCATAGCTCTTCACGATGATGATTTACGCCAAAAAATCATTGGATTAAGAAAGCAATATGCATATAAAGTTTATTCAAGCAATGAAGAAATAGTTCAAAAAATAGATAGGCCATTTATCAAAAATGATTTTTTAAGAGTTAAAGACCTTAAAATCAACGAAGTAAAAATCGATGAAGATTCAAAATCACATTGTAAAAATAAAGATGCTGAAGTGGCGATCATTGTTGGAAGGCAAACAGATTTACCTAAAGCTAAAAAACTCACTGTAATATTGGATAGGCTTAAAATTACTTATGATACTAAGGTTGTTTGTCCAATCAGGTCTAATAAAAAGTTCACTAATTATGTTAAGTCCATGGAAAATGCTAAAATATTCATTGGAATCAGTTCCAACTCATCACAGGTCACAGGAGGAATTGTCGGAATTACTGATAGGCCAGTAATTGGAGTTCCATGTACTAACGAGAATAACGATGATTACATGCTTACAACCGTAAGCATGCCACCAGGAGTACCTGTTGCAACTGTTGGAATAAACAATAGTAAGAATGCAGCAGTACTCACAGCAGAAATACTTGCTATTAGCAATCCACACATTACAGAGCTTTTAGATAAATTAAAAGACAAAAAAATTAACTTATAGTGATAACATGAAAATTGATGGTAATAATGTAATAGAGATAACAGAAGAGCTTTCTGATGAATTTGAAGTAGCAAAGGTTTTAAGGAAATATCCAAAAGACACTGTTATTGTTAAAAATGTGAAAGGTTTTGACATGCCTGTTATTTCCGGAATTTGCAATACTAGGGATAAAATTGCCAAATCAATAAACTGCGAAGTGTCTGAAATTACCCAAAAGATTATTGATGCTATGGAAAAACCAATTAAGGTAGATAGATTCACAGATTTTGAAGAATATGACACTTCAGAAGTAAATCTAGATAAAATTCCAATTTTGACTCACTATAAGCGTGACGGTGGAGCTTATATAACTGCTGGCGTTGTTTTTGCACGAGACCCAGAAACAGGTATTCAAAATGCATCAATCCATAGGATGATGGTTCTGGATGATAAAAGATTGGTTATTAGAATCGTCCCAAGAAATCTTTATACTTATTTTCAAAAAGCTCAAAAATTAGGTCAGGATCTGGAAATTGCAATAGCTATTGGTATGGATCCGGCTATTTTACTTGCCAGTACAACTTCCATTCCTATTGATTATGATGAAATGGATGTAGCTAATGCATTTAAAGGAGGCAACTTGGAATTAATTAAATGCGGCAATTTAAATGTACCTCAGGCCGATATTATCTTAGAGGGTAAAATTTCAGTAACCGAAACAGTTCCTGAAGGTCCTTTCGTTGATTTGACTGACACTTATGACATTATCCGTGACCAACCTATAATCAATTTGGAAACAATGCACATTAAAAAAGATGCAGTTTACCATGCAATTATTCCAGCCGGATTTGAACATAAGCTATTACAAGGCCTTCCTCAAGAGCCAAGGATTTTTAAAGCTGTTAAAAATGCAGTTCCTACAGTTGAAAATGTCGTTTTGACTGAAGGGGGGTGTTGCTGGTTGCATGCAGTTGTATCCATTAGAAAACAGACTGAAGGCGACGGTAAAAATGCTATAATGGCCGCTCTTTCAGCTCACCCATCACTTAAGCATTGTGTCGTTGTCGATACCGATGTGGATGTATTTGACGCTGAAGATGTTGAATATGCAATATCAACACGCGTTAAAGGTGACAGGGACATCATGATTGTTCCGAATGTAAGGGGTTCATCCTTGGATCCTGTTGCGGAAAGTGATGGAACAACTACAAAAATCGGTGTGGATGCAACTAAATCACTTAAAACCTTAGAAAAATTCGAAAGAGTAAGTTTCGGCGAATAAACTACTCTTAATCTTTTTTTTATTTGTTTAATTCGTATAAGTTACCATAGTTATAAAGTGTAATGCCCTTTGGAACTTTATAGATTATGTCTTTTGTATCAAAAATAATAGGATTAGACATTTTTTTGCTGATTAACTCATAATCCGGATGTTTAAATTCATTATGGTCGCATAAGATAAGGATTAAGTCAGCATTTTCTAAAGCTTCAGATAAGCTTACAAAATTGTCTCTTTTGAGATGAGGGTCGTGTATTGCGATTTCATAATCATTTTCGAGCTTAGATATTATCTCATAAGCGGGGCTTTCTCTATCATCACCAGTATTTCCTTTATAGGAAACACCTAAAACTGCGATTTTACCTGCAGGAATTATTTTTTTAACGTATTCACATACAAAGTCAGGCATTGAATTGTTTGTGTCACGGGCCAGCTTAATTATTTTAGCTGTTTCAGGTGCTTTTGAATAGATAAAGTAAGGGTCAATCGCTAGGCAATGGCCTCCAACACCTGGGCCCGGAGAGTGCAGGTTCACTCTCGGATGCTTGTTTGCCATTTTTATAACATCCAGTGCATTGACACCAATTTCAGCACAGATTTTTGCAAGTTCATTTGCAAGTGCAATGTTGACGTCTCTAAATGTATTCTCCATGCATTTTGACAGTTCAGCGATTTTTGCTTCGGTAAGCATTATATTTCCTTCTACAAATTGCCTATATGCTTCACTAGCTTTAAGGGAGCATTCCGGTGTCACGCCTCCGATAATTCTGTCGTTGTGAACAAGCTCTTCTAATATTTTCCCTGGAAGAACCCTTTCCGGGCAATGTGCAAGATATAAATCTTCACCGATTGTAAAGCCTGCCTTTTCAAAAATAGGTTTGATAACCTCATCAGTTGACATTGGAGCCACTGTAGATTCAATGATGACTGTATTTCCTTTTTCTAAAAATGGAACTATGGATTTGCATCCATTTATGACATAGCTCAAATCACAACTGTAGTTATCAATAACATAAGGGGTTGGTACTGTAATAATGAAAACATCCGCTTTTTCGGGTGTTAACGAAGCTTTGTATATATTTTTTTTCACAGATTTTTTAATAATTTTGGCTATTCCAGGCTCTTCAATGTGAATTATTCCCTTGTTTAGGTTATCAACTATTTCCTTGTTGACATCCACTCCAATAACTTCACAATGACTTCTTGAAAAAAGAGCTGCTGTTGGAAGTCCAATATATCCCTGACCAATAATACATACTTTCATAATCACAACTCCCATTTTAAATATTACATATAATATATATTAAATCATAATTATTAAACTTTTAAGGGATTATCATGAAGATTTTAATTACAGGTTCCAACGGAATGTTGGGTCATGACCTAATAGAGGTCTTAAAGGACAAAAATGAATTGATTTTAACAACTTCCAAGACATTAGACATTACAGATAAAGATAAGACAATCGATTTTATTTTAAAGAATAAGCCTGATGTTGTCATTAACTCAGCGGCATATACCGATGTTGACGGTTGTGAGACCAACCAGGATTTGGCTTATGCGGTCAATGGGGAAGGAGTTAAAAATTTAGCTCTAGCCTGCAGGGAAGTTGACTGTCCTTTGGTCCATGTGAGCACTGATTATGTATTCGATGGAAGTGCAAGAGACCCGATTGAAGAGGATGGCGAAATAGGTCCTATTAGTATCTATGGAAAAAGCAAGCTAAAAGGTGAAGAAGCCATTTTGGACATTCTTGATAAGTATTTCATAGTAAGAACAGCATGGCTATATGGAATCAATGGTAAGAATTTCCCAAAGACAATGCTGGAGTTATCGAAAAATCACTCTGAAATTACAGTTGTTTATGATGAAGTGGGAACTCCAACCTACACCCCTGATTTGGCTTATGGAATATCTCAGTTAATCGAGACAGATTTATATGGCATTTATCATTTGACCAACTCCGGAAGCTGTTCATGGTGCGAGTTTGCTAAATACATCTTTGAAATTGCAGGCAAGGACGTTAATGTTGTTCCAGTTACAGCATCTGAATTTTCAAGGCCAGCACCAAGACCTCATTATTCAGTTTTAAAGAATAAGAAATGGATTGAAAGCGGATTTGAACCTTTAAGGGACTATAAAGAAGCCATAAGTGAATATGTTGAGCTGATTAAATGAACAAAAAACTTGTATTTGTCTCAGTGCTTATAGTTGCATTTCTAGCTATTGGTGCTGTAAGTGCTGGGTTTTTTGATTTTCTAAACTTCGGCAATGATGATGATTCAAGTGATGTTCAGGTTGTTGAAGACGGAGAATATTGCACTGTTGATGAAGTGGCTGCGTATATTAAGGAATTCCATCATCTTCCAAGTAATTACATAACCAAAGAAGAGGCACGAAGCCTTGGTTGGCATGGAGGGCCTCTTAAGGATTATGCCCCTGGAAAAAGTATTGGCGGCGATGTATTTACCAATAGGCAACATGTTCTTCCGGACAGCGATTATGACTATATAGAATGTGATATTAATGCTAACGGAACAGCCCGTGGAGCCGAAAGAATAGTTTTCAATACAGGAGACTTCAGAGTTTACTACACTTCAGACCATTACAATACTTTTGAAGAGGTGTAAGATTTGATTTTGGATGGTAGGCTGATTAGCAAGGAGGGGCATGACTATTTGAGTGAAGCCTTAAATTTTCCGGATTACTATGGAAAAAATTTGGATGCCCTTTATGACTGCTTATGTGAAATTGAAGCTGATATTGAGTTAGTTAATGCAAATGTTGTTGATGAGGATATTATTGATACTTTTAAAGACGCTGCCAGCGAAAACGAGTTTTTAAATTTTGAAATTTCCTCATAAACTTTTCTATTTTTTAAATAATCTTATTAATTATAAGAAATAAAATTCTATTAAGTGATTGTTATGAAAGGTATAGTACTTGCAGGTGGTTCTGGAACTCGCCTTTACCCTATTACGAAAGCAGTTTCAAAGCAATTGTTGCCTTTATATGATAAACCAATGATTTATTATCCTATATCTGTTTTAATGCTTGCTGGGATTCGAGAAATATTGATAATATCAACTCCTCGTGATTTGCCCATGTATAAAGATTTACTAGGTGACGGAAGCAATTTCGGTGTTGAATTTTCATATGAAGTTCAGGAAAATCCAAATGGGCTTGCAGAAGCATTTATTATTGGTGAAGAGTTCATAGGCAATGATAATGTTGCTTTAATTTTAGGAGACAATATATTCCATGGTCACAGATTTTCTGAAATATTGGAAAGAGCTAAGGATCTTGATGAGGGTGCTGTGATATTTGGATACTTCACTAACAATCCCGAAGCGTTCGGGGTTGTTGAATTTGATGACGACTGGAATGTTTTGTCTGTAGAGGAAAAACCGGAAAAACCTAAGTCAAATTATATTGTACCTGGCCTTTATTTTTATGATAATGATGTAATTGAAATAGCGAAAAACGTGAAACCTTCCGATAGGGGAGAAGTTGAAATTACATCAGTTAATGAAGAGTACCTCAAACGTGGAAAGCTTAAGGTAGAACTTTTAGGAAGGGGTATGGCCTGGCTTGACACAGGTACTCATGAGGGACTTTTAGAAGCTTCAAACTTTATTGAAACTATTCAAAAAAGACAAGGATTGTATATAGCCTGTCTTGAAGAAATAGCTTATCTTAAAGGTTACATTGATGACGAAACGTTGTTGAAAACAGCCAATGAACTTAAAAAAACTGATTATGGGCAATACTTATTTAAATTAGTTAAAAAGTGATTTTATGGGAAAATTTAAATTTACTAAATTGGACATTGACGGAATGTTTACAGTAGAACCTACCGTTTTTGAAGACAATAGGGGATACTTTATGGAATCTTATAATGAAAACGACTTTAAAGAGGCAGGTTATGATTTAACTTTTGTCCAGGACAATCAATCAAAGTCTTCTAAAGGAGTTTTAAGAGGACTGCACTTGCAAGTTAATTATCCTCAAGGAAAATTAGTTCGCGTAATTAAAGGAGAAGTGTTTGATGTCGGCGTTGATTTAAGGGCAGATTCACCTACTTACGGAAAATGGGCTGGTGCCATTTTATCTGAGGAAAATAAAAAGCAATTGTATATTCCTCCTAAATTCGCCCACGGTTTTGTAGTTTTATCCGATGAAGCCGAATTCCAATATAAATGCACAGAATTTTATCATGGTGAAGATGAAAGCGGAATCATGTGGAATGATGAGGACATTGCTATCGATTGGCCAATTGACGATATTGATGAAATTATATTGTCCGATAAGGATAAACAATGGAAGACTCTAAAAGAATCCCAAATCAAATACGAGTGATAGCATGACTAAGATTTTAGTTACAGGTGGAGCGGGATTTATTGGAAGTAATTTTGTCAGGTATATGGTTAATAAGTATTCTGAATATGAAATTATAAACCTTGATGCATTGACATACTGCGGAAACCTAGAAAACTTGAAAGACATTGAAAATAAAGATAATTATTCATTTGTTAAGGGAGACATTAGGGATAAATCTGTTGTAGATGATTTGGTAAAGCAATGTGATTATGTTATCAATTTCGCTGCTGAAAGTCATGTTGACAGAAGTATAGAGGATCCGGAAATTTTCATCAAGTCAAACGTTTTGGGAACACAGATTCTTTTGAATGCCGCTAAGGAGTTCGGCGTTGAGAAATACATCCAGATATCTACTGATGAAGTTTATGGAACTTTAGGAAAAACTGGTTATTTCACAGAAACCACTCCATTACAACCAAATAGTCCTTATTCAGCTTCTAAAGCCGGTGGAGATTTAATTACAAGGGCTTATGGAGAAACTTTTGACTTGCCGATAAATATTACCCGTTGCTCAAATAATTATGGACCTTATCAATTCCCTGAAAAATTGATTCCATTGATGATTTCAAATGCTTTGGAAGATAAGAAATTACCTATTTATGGGGATGGAAAAAATATTCGTGACTGGCTGCATGTTGCAGATCACTGTCAAGCTATTGACCTGGTTTTGCATGAAGGTAAGCTTGGTGATGTGTATAACATCGGTGGAAATAATGAAAAGGAGAATATTTATATTGTCAAATTGATTTTGGAGGAATTGGGAAAAGACGAATCATTGATTGAATTTGTAACTGATAGGTTAGGGCATGACAGAAGATATGCAATCGATTCAACTAAAATTCAAAATGATTTGGGATGGTCTCCTAGCTATACTTTTGAAAAGGGTATTGAAGAGACAATCCAATGGTACTTGGATAATCAGGATTGGACAAATCAGGTAAAAAGCGGAGATTATCAAAAATATTATGAAAAAATGTACGGTGACAGATAGTTTTACACTTGAAATGCACCTCTATTTTTAAATAATATTTACTTTTTTGATTTTTTTTTTAAAAAATAATCATAAATTTTTTATTTTTTTTTATTTTCATTTATATTAGTTTTATTTATTTATCTAGTCATTTTTTTCCAAATAAGGATACTTTTATATATTATTAATTCGTTAATATTCATTTGGAAATGGTTATTTTTGGGAAAGTTTTTTCCGATTTTAATGGGAAATGGTGATTGGATGTTGGAGCAATATTTACCTTTTGTTGGCTTAATAATCTTTGGTAATATTGAAAATTTAGTTTTATCTTCTCAAGGTGTTGTGGCTGGAGTTAATCCTGTCAAACTTGGAATTGTAAGTATTTTGTGTGTTTCAATGTGGTTGATTATTGGAACTTTCGGAACTCAACTCCTTATTAATTATGTTGATTTCATTGACTTCATTGGTGGGCTTGCAATATTTATTTTAGGTGCTCAGGCAATGGTTAAATCCATAAGGGGTGAATAATTTGAGTTCAGATATCAAACAATTTTCTATTTTAATTGTTTTTGGTAACATTGAAAACTTGATTTTAGCCGCTCAGGGTGTTAATGCCCATGTAAATCCACTTGGATTGGCATGTTTAAGCTTAATTGCCGTTGTTTGTTGGTTTTTAATAGGTACTTTTGGTACAAAGGTGGCCATGAAATATGCAAGATATATTAATTTCATCGGCGGGCTTGCAATATTTATTTTAGGTGTTCAAGCGATGGTGGAATCCATTCCGGGCATGTTAGCATTTTTCCATTAATTTAATTCTTTCACTGTTTCACTGTTGATTTTCATGAAATATTTTAAACATAAAATTTATGGAGCTTTATTTAGCATATTTAAAGTTTTTCCGATTAATAAAAATAAGATTACATTCATCACCGATTCAAAAGAATCGTTTAGGGGTAATCTGGATTACATTAAAAGGGAATTTGAAAAAAGAGGCTCTTTTGAATTCAACGTTTTCTATAAGGATAAATTTTCTTTCAGTTCATTTAAAAATTTGGCGTCATCTAAATTTGTATTTTTAAATGATAATTTCTTTCCAATAGCTTTCATGAATTTTAAAAAGGAAACGACTGTCACTCAGCTATGGCATGCTCCAGGCGCTTTTAAAAAGTTTGGAGGATCAGTCGATAGTGGGAGTGTTGATATTCTTAAAAAAATTAGTAAGAACACTGATTATTTAATTGTTTCTTCTAAAAATATTGAGGATTATTATAGTGAGGCCTTTCAAATTCAAAAAGATAAGATAAAGCCGTTAGGCCTTCCAAGAGCTGATTATTATTTTGAAAATCATGACATTGATGAGTTGAAGGCCAGATTCTACAAGAAATACAATATTGATGCAGATAAAAAAATTGTTCTCTATGCTCCAACTTTTAGGGATGAGGAAAAATACAATAATGTCTTTAATTATTTAGATTTAAAGGATTTTAATGAAGTTTTAGGAAGTGATTATATTTTGGCTTTAAGACTTCATCCAAAAATTAAGGATTTTTATTCAGATGATATTTCCACTGAAGGGAAGTATGTGGATTGCAGTGATTATCCTTCAGAACAGGAATTATTGTTAATCAGTGACGTTTTAATCACGGATTATTCATCCATAATGATTGAGTTTGCAATGTTGAATAAACCTATCGTATTTTTTGCATATGATTTTGATACTTATTTATCAGATGAAAGAGGATTCTATTTTGATTTTAAATCTGGTGTTCCGGGACCTGTTGTTGAAAATTCAAGTCAATTGATTAATGCAGTTAAAAATTATGATTTCGATGAAAGTAGAATATCCAAATTTGTAAAGACACAGTTTGATGTAATTGATGGTAAAGCATCCGAGAGAGTTGTTGATTTTCTATTAGAATGTGAGGGTTAATATGTCAAATGTTAAAGTCAGTGTAATTATTCCAGTCTACAATTGTTCTAAATATATAGGTAACACTCTCGATTCAGTAATCAATCAGACTTTTAGGGATTTTGAAATAATCGTCATCGACGATGGCTCAACTGATAATAGCTTGGAGATAATAAATGAAAAATTAAATGGTTGCGGCCTTCAATATAAAGTGATTCATCAGGAAAATGCAGGGGTCAGTGTTGCAAGAAACAGGGGGGTTGACGTTTCTACAGGCGATTACATAGTTTTTATCGATGGTGATGATTATGTTTTACATAATCACCTGTCTGAGCTGTATACCGGAACAAATGATTTTAGCTTAACCCAGTTTGTAAAACAGGACGGAGAAAAAGTATCCAATCCCAATTATTTTGATTTTGAAATTATCTCTACAGAGGAGTTTATCAAAAAAGAACTGAATATGGAAATTTTATTCAATTTTTTCCAGCTCATGTATAAATCCAGCATCATTAAGGAGAATAACGTTCGCTTTACTCCAGGCATCGTTTATGGGGAGGACACGGAATTTGCACTTAAAGCCTTAACCTACGGTGATAGGATACATATAAGTAATGAAGTGACTTATTATTATATTCAGCATTCTGACTCAGCAATAAGAACAACCGAATTTAGAAGGTTCGACATTGTTGACATTTTTGAAAATCTAGCTAATTTTTACATACTTCATGGAAAGCATGAATTAGCTAATTTAATTTTCACTTCAAGAATTCCTAGAGCTATTTTTGGCAATATGAACTACTTCTTTTATAGTTGTTATGGTTTTGATGATGTAATGTATATCATGAAGAAAAGAGACTTGCTTACAAAATTGTCAAAATTTAAGGGAGATAGAAAATTCGCTTTAAAAGTTAAGCTATTTTTATTATATCCAAGATTATATTATAAACTGTGGTTTAGATTTAAAAATTCAATTGATTAGCATGAAAGTTTCTGTTGTAACACCAAATTATAATGGGGAAAGGTTTTTAAAGACTTTCTTCGAATCGCTTAACAATGACAGAGAATGCATTGGAGAAGTTATCATCGTAGACAATGGGTCTAATGACGGAAGTAAGGACTATATTAATGAAAATGAATTTGGATTGCCGATAAGATTGATTGAAAACCTTGAAAATTTAGGCTTTGCGCCTGCCGTTAACCAAGGCATATTAGAGGCCAAACATGAATATATCCTATCTTTGAACAACGACACAGAAATGAAAAAAGGTTCCATCAAACAGATGGTTGATTTAATTTCTTCCCGTGAAGACGTGTTTTCCGTTCAAGCTAAAATGCTCCAATTTAATAATAGACAGTTAATTGACGATGTTGGAGATGAATATAACTTGCTTGCTTGGACTAAAAAGACGGGTGAAAATCACAGTTGCGATGAGTTTTCAGAAATTAAGGAAATATTTTCAAGTTGCGCCGGTGCGGCATTATACAAAAAATCCATATTGGATGAACTGGGGATGTTTGATGAGAATTTCTTCGCATACATGGAAGATGTTGACTTAGCCATCAGGTCAAAAATCAACGGTTATCATAATTTGTTATGTCCGGATGCTATTGTCTATCATGTTGGTAGTGCAACCAGCGGAAGCAGGTATAATGAGTTTAAAGTCAGATTAGCCGCTCGAAATAATGTGTGGGTTGTTTACAAAAATATTCCCATTCCCTTAAAAATTATCAATTTCATTTTCTTGTTTTTCGGATTTTTAATTAAATACATATTCTTTTTAAGGAAAGGTTTTGGTTCTGTATACCTTTCCGGAATTAGGGAAGGTTTATCTGCAAGGGATAAAATTACCAAGACAAAATTCAAATCAAAAAATACAATAAATTATTTAAAAATTGAATATAGACTAATAGTAAACACGATAAAATTTTTAAAAAGATGAGTTTCATGAATCTTTCGATAGTTATTGTAAATTATCAAACGTTTGATTTGACAAGGGATGCTGTTAATTCTATTTTTAAATATTCATATCCTTTTAGTTATGAAGTCATCGTTGTTGATAATGCATCTGGCGATGATAGTTTAGCCAGATTACAAGATTATTTCAAGGATAAAGTAAAATTCATTTCATCCAATGAAAATAATGGCTTTGCAGCAGGCAATAACAAAGCATTGAAGCAGGTTAACAGTGATTATGTATTGCTTTTGAATTCAGATACAATAGTCAATGGGAATACATTGGAAAATATTTATAGTTACATGGAAGACCATCGGGATGTTGGTGCATGCGGTTGCAGAGTTTGTTTGGAAAATGGAGACCTTGACAAGGCGTGCAAAAGGACTTTCCCTAATGTAAAAAATTCTTTTTTCAGATTGTTCCATATTCCGACCAATAGCAGTGATGACAATTACAATTTGACCGATTTGCCCGATGATGAAGTCTATGAGATAGACTGCCTTACCGGAGCATTCATGTTTATTAGGAAGAATGTTTTGGATGAAATAGGATTGCTTGATGAAACGTTTTTCATGTACGGTGAGGACATTGACCTGTGTTATAGAATCAAGAAATCCGGCAGGAAGATTATTTATTATGGAAAGTCTTCAATAGTTCATTTTAAAGGTGCAAGCAGCAAGAAACAAAAAAATAAGTTGATTTATGAGTTTTATCGTGCAATGTACATTTATTATAA
The DNA here is from genome assembly GCF_017409525.1 of Methanobrevibacter sp. Lineage (NCBI taxonomy): Archaea > Methanobacteriati > Methanobacteriota > Methanobacteria > Methanobacteriales > Methanobacteriaceae > Methanobrevibacter > Methanobrevibacter sp. The sequence continues at coordinate 145,101 of NZ_JAFQSO010000004.1, forward strand.
AAAGCACCATGCCGGAGAATCTTCATTTATTGTAAACATTGTTGTTTATTTTGGAATCGCTGTTTTATTCGTTTTAAAACTATTTTTTAATTTGTTTAAAAAGAAAAGTTAAATAATATATTAACCAATATTATAATTAAAATTAGTTTCTGGTAATTATTATGATTAAGGAAAATCAGCGATTGTTGAACATTCTACTAGTATTTCTGGATGTATTGGTTGTACTGGTTTCCATTATAGCTTCATTTTGGTTGAGGTTTGAGACAACTTTATTTGGCCCAATCGGCGGCCATTTGAGTTTCTTTAGTTATTTTATATTTTCCTTTTTTGTAGTGGTTCCCGTCTATTTAATTTTATATTTTGCTTTTGGATTGTATAAGCCACGCAGAACCTATAAAAATTTGTTTTCAGAGGCAACACAAATTATAAAGGTTAATATTATTGCTTTTTTCGTATTGGTTTCTATTTTGTTTATCATCAATGAACCTAACTTTTCAAGAATCATGCTTTTCCTTATAGCTATAATCGGTTCATTTTTAGGAATAACTGAAAGATTTGTAATCAGAAGCTTTTTGAAAAGGATTAGAATAAATAATAGGAATTTAAAGCATATTTTAATCGTGGGGGACAATGATTTGGCTTTCACTTTTGCCCGTAAAATCAGATTGAATCCCTATTTGGGTTTTGCTGTCAATGGATTTTTAGGAAGGCCGGAACATGTTGGCGATGAAATTGAAGGAAGCAGAGTAATCGGCTCCTTTGAAGACATAGATAGTATTTTAGAAAATCACAGATTTGATAGGGTCGTCCTGGCAATTCCTTTGAAATATTATTATCGTATCAACGAGCTTGTGGAAAGTTGTGAAAAGGTTGGGATTAAAGCGGAAATTATTCCAGATTACATTAGGTATTTTCCAGCTCAGCCATCTGTTGACATGATTGAGGATATTCCAATCATTAATATACGTTATGTTCCATTGGACGACGATTTCAATAGATTCCTAAAATACGCTTCAGATTATATTATTTCAATAATAGCCATTGCTATAACTTCTCCTATCATGATTATCACTGCAGTAGCTATTAAATTAACATCAAAAGGCCCTATTATATTTAAGCAGGAAAGAATAGGCCATAATGGTAAGCCATTCATGATGTACAAGTTCCGAAGCATGAAAGTTCAAAATCCTGGGGATGAAAAATCTGAGTGGACCACAAAAGACGATCCCCGTAAGACAATGGTTGGTAACTTCATTAGAAGAACCAGTATTGATGAGCTGCCTCAATTTTTCAATGTTTTAAATGGGCAAATGAGTGTTGTAGGTCCAAGACCTGAAAGACCTTATTTTGTTGACCAATTTAAAAAATCAATTCCAAAATACATGGTTAAACATCAAGTAAGGCCAGGCATCACCGGTTGGGCTCAAATTCATGGTTGCCGTGGAGACACTTCAATCAATAAACGTATAGAATATGATATTGAGTACGTAGAAAACTGGCACATGGGTTTGGATTTGGCCATAATGATTAAAACAACTTTAAGGAAAAGTTCAAATGCATATTAGACATGTGCACATTTTCACATTTTCACACATTGGCTAAATTTATTAAAAATTTTTTTAAAAATAATAGTGAATATTACTTTTCAAATGCTCTCTCTAATACTTTATATAAGGCATGGATATAAAATTATAATTAACTTTTCTATGAGGGGTTTGGTATGCAAGAAGAAATTTTACAATTATATGAAAAAATCAAAGATCAACTTTCTGAAGAAGAGTTTAACGCTGAAATTGAAGAATTACGTAAAGATTATGATGATGTAGGTTTTATGAATGACATTGACCTCGCACGAATGATTTTAGAAAATTATGGTGTTGAGGTTCCTGAAGTAAGCTCTACCGATGACGATTCTTCAAGTGATGAGACTTTAGATGAATCTGCAGAAAATGAAGACGTTGAAGTTCAAGATGATGGAATAAAAATGACCGAAGAACTTCAAGAGTACTATGAAAAAGTTAAGGATAAAGTTAGTGAAGAAGAATTCTTAGCTCGTTTGGATAAATTTAAACAAGAGAATTCTGATATTTCATTTTACAATGATGTTACTTTTGCAGGAATGGTCGTCAGCGAATTGGAAGATAAGGAAGAAGAAGTTGAAGCCATATCTGAAAGGCCGGAATACTCCAACGATTCAATAAAAGATTTGGAAGATGGTCTAAAAGACGCTTCAGTTACAGGCAGAGTCATATCCATATCCAATAAACGATCATTTAAGACACGTAAAGGTAATGAGGGAGAAGTCTGTAATGTAGAACTTCAGGATAACACTGGAACTATGAGATGTGTTTTCTGGACTCCAAACATGACTCTTTTAAAGAAATTTAAAGAGGGAGACATTATCCAAATTAAAAATGTAGATATCAAAGAGGGATATTCAGGACTTGAAGCTAATTTAAGGCCAAGGTCTTCTATTGCTCATTTAGAGGAAGATTCCTCAAAATTCCCTGTTTATGAAGAAATCATCACTGACATTGCCGATATCAAAGCTGACACTAAGGTGAATATTATTGCTAGAATCCTTAGAATTCCTACTATAAGAAGCTATGAAAAGAACGGAAAGCAAGGACGGGTAGCCTCACTTGAATTACAAGACGCTACAGGAAAAATTACATACACATTATGGAATAAAAATGTAGAGTTAATTAAAGATTTAAATTTAGAAGATGGTGACACAGTAAAAATCCTTGCCGCTCAAGCTCGTGAAAGGACAAACAGGGACGGTGAAAATGAAATTTCTTTAAGTCATTGGGATGGAAGAATCGTTAAAGGCGAATATGATGTTCCGGAAGTTGAACAAGAGTTCTCTCAAATCGGTGACTTAAGTGAGCAAAAAGACGTTTCTATTAAAGGAGTTGTAATAAGACTTCAGGATATTAAAACTTTCCTTAGAAAAACTGACAATAGTGAAGGTAGATTAAGGAATTTCGATGTAGGTGATTCAACTGGAGCTATTAGGGTCACCGTTTGGGGTGATGATACTTCCTTGCCAATAAACAAGGGAGACATTGTTAAAATCATTGGAGGGGATGTTCGTTTCGATGAATACACTGAAAGCGGATACTCAATGAACACCAATTTCAATACTCAAATTACTATTAATCCTGAAAATTTAACAATCGAAGAATTAGATGAATTCGATGGAATAAGAGAACAGTTAAGACCTACTCCTATAGGTTCTATTGCAGAAATTGACGATGATGGAAAAGAAATTGACATAATCGGCAGAATCCTTTCTGTAAACGATATTAATGAATTCCAACGTGATGATGGATCTGTTGGTGTTGTTCGATCAGTCATGTTTGCCGATGAATCAGGCAAGGTTCAATTGTCTTTCTGGAATGAAAGAGCTCAAGAGGAATATGTTGTTGGAGATGCATACCAAATTGAAAATGCCAGAACAAGATTAGGCATGATGAGTGTTGATTTAAATATCGGAAATGGTGCTAGAGTCATTAAATTATCAGAAGAACAAGCGTCTGCAATGTTTATCCCTGAATTGTCTACATTAGAAAAAACAATTTATAATCCTAAAAAGATTGAAGATTTGGATGAGGATGAGGAAGATACTATTATCATGGGCAGAATCATTGAAATGTATGATGTTCGTGAATTTGACAGGGATACAGGCGACACAGGGCATGTTAGAAATATTGAAATAGCTGATGACACAGGCACTATCAGAGTGGCATTGTGGGATAAAGATGCAACTAAAGAACGTGAAATCGGAGATGCTATTAAATTGCAAAACCCTCGTTTAGAATTAAATAGGGATAATCGTCTTGAAGCTAGCGTATCAAGAGCTACAACCATTCTTGAACCTAGTGAAGCCGAATTAGATAAAATACCTTCCATTGATGAATTAATGGAAGCAATTTATGTTCCTAAAACAATCGAATCATTGCTTGAAGACGATACAAATGTTTGTGTCACCGGTACTATTAAGGAAGTAAGCACACAAAGGCCGATTCTTAAAAAATGTCCTAATTGTAACTCAACCGTTGAAGAAACAATCGATGAATATATTTGTGATAATTGTGGCCATACATTTGATGAACCTGATTATCTTTTAATGGTTCCTACAAGAATCGAAGATGATACTGGAGATATTCAAGTTACATTCTTTGATAATTTAGCTGAAGAACTTATCGGAATGAAAAAAGAGGAAATTATTAGTCTCACTGAAGATGGTTACGGCATTGAAGATAAGCTTGAAGATTTGAATGGTTTAACTATCGAGATTATAGCTAATGTTAATTTTGATGAGTATAATGAAGAAAATAGGTTAAATCCTAAGAAAATTTTAAACAAATATTTTTAAATAAACGAAAGGAATGATTATTATGGTAGAATTAGCAGATTTACCAGGCGTTGGTGAAAAAACAGCAGAAAAATTAAAAGATGCAGGTTTTGCTGATATGATGAGATTAGCTACAGCTACTCCTAAAGAATTATCAGTCAAAGCAGAAATTGGTGAAGGAGTTGCTGAAAAAGTTATTGAAGCGGCCCGTAGAGCTGAAAATATTGATTTTGAAACAGCATTGGAAGTAGATGAAAGAAGAAAAGATGTTGGTCATATTACTGTGGGAAGCCAAGAATTCAATGATCTAATCGGTGGTGGAATCGAAACACAATCAATTACTGAAGTGTTCGGTGAATTTGGGTCTGGTAAAAGTCAAATTTCCCATGAATTAGCCGTCACTGTTCAATTACCTGTAGAGCTTGGCGGTCTTGATGGGGAATGCGTATTTGTAGACACTGAAAATACTTTCCGTCCTGAAAGAGTAAGGCAAATTGCTGAAGGTTTTGATTTGGATGTTGAACAAGTTTTAAGCAGGATTCATGTAGCTCGTGCATTTAACTCTTCTCATCAAATATTAATGGTTGATAAGATTAATGAACTTATTCAAAACGGTTCAAACATCAAATTAGTCATTGTTGATTCATTAATGGCTCATTTCAGGGCAGAATATGTTGGAAGGGAATCTTTAGCCGTCAGACAGCAAAAACTAAATCAGCATTTGCATTCACTTCAACAGATTGCAAACACATATAATGTCGCTGTTTTCCTTACAAACCAAGTCCAAGCTAAACCGGATTCATTCTTTGGAAGTCCGACAAAAGCTATTGGAGGGCATGTTTTAGGGCATGCTTCCACTTATAGGATTTGGCTTAAAAAAGGTTTAGCAGGTAAAAGAATAGCCCGTTTAGTCGATTCACCTCATTTGCCTGAAGGCGAATGCGTATTTAAAATTACTAGCGAAGGTATCGTTAGCTAATTTTAATTTTTCTTTTTTTAAATTAATTTATATATTTAAAAATTCATACTACTAAGTTGTATGAATGCAATTGAAACTACTATTTTATCTATTATTTTAATGATTGGTTTGGGATATTTCCTTAAACGAATTGATTTTTTATCTCAAAATGATATCGATCCATTAAATAAAATAGTGATGTATATTTTAATGCCGTGCATGATTTTTTCTGCATTGTACTCAGCAGATTTATCCTTAATACCAAAATTGGGAGTTCTGCCACTTGTAATTCTTGCATCGTCTTTTGTAACGGGCGTCGTTTCATTTTTCATATTGAAGAGACTGCATTTCGATGATAAAAAATTGTGGAGTGTGCTTGTTACAGTAATGATTGCAAATACTGCATTCATGGGATATCCTGTTAATTTGGGCATTTATGGTGATGCAGGATTTTTAAGGGCAATATTTTGTGATACTGCAACAATGTGTATCTTTTTACTCCTCTCTTTTGTCTTGATTTTAAAATTTGGAGGAACTTTAAAAAAGGCTGTTAAGAAAATCGCTCTGTTTCCACCTTTATGGGCAATTATATTGGGTTTAGGTTTAAATATCCTTAACATTCCTATTGGGGATGTTTTAACTAACACTGTCGATTATTTGGGCGGCGGCGCTATTCCCTTAATCATGATCTCTTTGGGTTTGTCCATTAATCTTGATGGGCTTTCACGCAACAAGTCCATGGTTGCTTTTACATCCGTGATGAAGCTTTTATTTTTCCCTTTTATTGCATTCATGATTGTGTCTTATTTGGGTCTTGTAGACCTTCAGTATAGCGTTTCAATTGTGGAGGCTGCAATGCCTTCAGGAATGTTGTCGTTATTGCTTTCAGTCACATATAACCTTGACTATGAACTCACGTCTGATTGCATATTGATCAACACTGTAATCTCTTTGATTACACTACCTCTAATTATCATGTTATTGTAGCAAAAAATCGCTATTTTTAACTTAACCTAAATTAATTATTTTATCAAATTCTAATTGCCTATCTTTATTTGATTTAGATAGGTATATTTCTCCTTTTTTTAACCTATAACGTAATTTTAATCAATATTTTTTTTCATCATATATAAACTTTACTCCCCAGTTTATTCAGAAAGCTTTATAAGTGTGGACTTACTACATATGTATATCTAATAGTATGTAAAATTTTACTGACTACTTTTTAAAAATTGCAATTTTTTATATATATTAGATATTTCACGACTTGTACAAGGTGAATTAAATATGGCAGAAGAAACAAATAATAACGAAGAATTAAGGATAGGTGTTTACGTCTGTCACTGTGGTGTAAACGTCGGTGGAGTCGTAGACTGTCCTAGTGTAGCTGAATATGCTAAGACCTTACCTAATGTAGTTCACGCAACTGACTACAAGTACATGTGTTCCGACCCAGGTCAAGCAATGATTCAAGAAGACATCAAAGAGAAAAACTTAAACAGAATTGTTGTAGCAGCTTGTTCCCCTCGTCTTCACGAACCTACTTTCCGTAGATGTGTAGAAGAAGCTGGATTAAACAAATTCTTATTTGAATTTGCTAACTTAAGAGAACAAGACTCATGGGTACACATGAACCAACCTGAAGAAGCTACTGCAAAAGCTAAAGATTTAACACGTATGGCTGTAGCTAAAGCTAGATTACTCGAACCATTAGAAGCTACTAAAGTAGCAGTAAACAACACTGCATTAGTTATCGGTGGTGGAGTAGCTGGTATCCAAACTGCATTAGATTTAGGTGACATGGGCTTCAAAACCTACATGGTAGAAAGAAACCCTACCATCGGTGGAAGAATGGGACAATTAGATAAAACATTCCCAACTCTCGACTGTTCAATGTGTATTTTAGCACCTAAAATGGTAGACTGTGCAAAACACGAAAACATCGAATTGATTTCCTACGCAGAAGTTACTGAAGTAGACGGATACATCGGAAACTTCAAAGTAACTGTAGAGAAAAAACCTAGATATGTAGATGAAGATTTATGTACTGGATGTGGAGCTTGTCAAGAAGCTTGTCCTATCGAAATACCTAACTACTACGACGAAGGTGTAGGTATGGTAAAAGCAGCATACATCCCATTCCCTCAAGCTGTACCATTATGTGCAACTATCGATAAAGACTACTGTATCGAATGTAACTTATGTGTACAAGCATGTGGACCGGACGCTATTGATCACAATCAAGAAGCTACCACTATTGAATTAGAAGTTGGTACTATTGTTGCTGCAATCGGTTACGACCCATTCGACCCATCTGGAATTTACCAATACGGATACGGACGTTTCTCAAACGTCATTACCGCTATGGAAATTGAAAGAATGATTAACGCATCAGGTCCTACCGGTGGACACGTAATCAAACCTTCCGACGGTATCGAACCTAAACGTGTTGCATTCATCCACTGTGTCGGTTCAAGAGATGAACAAATCGGTAAACCATACTGTTCCAGAGTATGTTGTATGTACTCCATGAAAAACGCTCAATTATGTATCGACCACGAACCTGATACCGAAGTAACCTGTTACTACATGGATATCCGTTCATTCGGTAAAGGATACGAAGAGTTCTACAAAACATCTCAAGAAAAATACGGTATTGAATTTATCAGAGGTAAACCAGCACAAATCTTCGAAAACGACGATTTAACCTTAACTATCAGAGCAGAAGATACTTTACTCGGTAAAGTAACTGAATACACTTACGATTTAGTTGTATTAAGCGTAGGTCTCGAACACTCCGCTGGATCTGACGAACTCAGACAAACCTTAGGTCTTTCCAGATCTGCAGACGGATTCTACATGGAAGCTCACCCAAAACTCAGACCTGTTGACACCTTAACTGACGGTGTTTACATTGCTGGTGTAGCACAAGGTCCTAAAGATATTCCTGACTCCGTAGCACAAGGTTCAGCTGCAGCATCCAGAGCAGCAATCCCAATGGCTAAAGGAGAAGTAGAAATCGAACCTATTATCGCAGCTAACGACGAAGCAATTTGTGGTGCTTGTCAAGTATGTGTTGAATTATGTCCATTTGCAGCTATTTCAATTGCAACTGGCGTAGGTGGAAAAGAATTTGCACAAATTAACTCCGCATTATGTAAAGGATGTGGAACTTGTGTAGGTGCATGTCCATCTGGTGCTATGAACCAACAACACTTCAAAACCGAGCAAATTATGGCACAAATCAGTGCTGCTCTTGAAGACTTAGGTAAATAGATTTAGAGATTAATCTCTCTATTTCTTTTTTTATTTTTTTACATTAACATCGCTATTTTTATTTTAAAACTTATTTTCTATTTCAATTTAAAATCATTTTCTGTCTTTTTCACATATACTTCCATTTTTTCATAACTATTATATTAGAAGATAAACAAAAATTAAATCATAATATTTAATTGGATATTAGGTGTAGTAAATGACTAATTATCATGATGAAATTTTAAAATTTGAAGAAATTGCAAAAGAACATACTGAATACATGAGAAACAGTATCAATCTCATTGCTTCTGAAAATGTTACAAGTGTAGAGGTAACAGAAGCCGTGGCTACTGATTTTGCTCACAGGTATGCTGAAGGACAGGCATTTGAAAGGTTTTACGAAGGATGTCAATATGTTGACCAAGTGGAAGACATGACCAAAAAGCTTTCATGTAAGGTTTACGACTGTGATTATGCTAATGTTCAACCTGTATCTGGTGTAACAGCAAACCTTGCAGCATTCTTTGGTTTTGCAAAACCTGGAAAAAAAGTAATGGCTTTGGAAGTTCCATCCGGAGGTCACATTTCCCATGCCGATGTAAGTGCAGCCGGTATTCGTGGCTTAAAAACCGTGTTCCATCCATTGGACAAAGACATAATGAACATTGACATTGATGCAATGAATAAAAAGATACTTGAAGAAAAGCCAAACATTGTTTTGTTCGGTGGAAGCTTATTCTTATTCCCTCATCCTATTGCTGAAGCTCGCGAAGCCGCAGATGAAGTCGGAGCTACAGTCATGTATGATGGAGCACATGTATTGGGTCTTATTGCAGGAGGTCAATTCCAACAACCTCTCAAAGAGGGTGCAGATTTGATGATGGGAAGCACTCACAAGACATTCCCAGGTCCACAGGGCGGAATTATTCTCTCACATAAGGAAAATGAAGAAATCATCGACAATGCAGTTTTCCCAGGTGTTGTAAGTAATCACCACTTACACCATTTATTGGGTTTAGGCATTGCCACTGCTGAAATGCTTGAGTTTGGTGAAGCTTATGCAAAACAAATCATTAAAAACGCACAGGCTCTTGGTCAGGCAATGTATGAAAGAGGCTTTGACGTATTATGTGAAGATCAAGGGTTTACAAAATCCCACCAAATTGCAGTAAACTTAACCAATATCAGGTCAGCTTCCGATATTGCAAAGGAATTGGCTGACAATAATGTAATATTGAACAAAAACCTTTTGCCTGGTGATGACAGGGACAATTCCGATGATCCATCCGGTATCAGAATAGGTACTCAGGAAATCACAAGAAGAGGTTTAAAAGAAAAAGAAATGGATGAAGTTGCTGAATTCATCAAACGTGTCGCTGTTGATAAAGAAGACATTGCCGATGAAGTTGCTGAATTCATGAACCAATACACTACCTTAGATTACGCATTTTCAGACAGAGAAGCTTACAAATATCATAAATTAGATTAAAATGAGAATCGGATTTGCATTTACTGGGGCTGGTCATTTACTTAGGGAATCAGTGCAGGTGGCTGAGAAATTAGCCAAAGAGCATGAAGTCACTATATTCCTATCAGGTGCCGCTGAAGAAGTTCTTAAGATGTATGGACTTTATGATAGAGTTGTCAGATTAACTGGCGGTAAATATAGGGAATTAGCTACTGATTCAAATCAAAAATTTTCATATCCAATTACAGGTCGTTTATCCTTAGGGAAATACGACGCATTGATTGTATCACCTGCTACAGCAAATACAGTTTCAAAAATAGTCTATGGAATAGCCGATACTTTAGTTACAAATGCCGTTGCTCAGGCAGGTAAAGGTGCCGTTCCGACATATATGGTGCCTGTTGACATCCATCCCGGTCCAATTGATACAGTTTTACCGTCCAAGATGGAATTGTCAAAATGTCAAAGCTGTGACGATTGTGTTGCATCTCTGGCCTGTGAGCAGGGAGCTATCATACCTCATGAAGAGATAGACTTAACAAAGTGCATTGGCTGCGGTTTGTGCAGGAATACATGTCCATATGATGCAATATCCGAAGGAAAAATCATAACAATCTACATGAGAGACATTGATATTGAAAACACTCGTAAGTTATCCAGTATTGATGAAATAAAGATATTTGAAAACCCTAATGAAATCTTAGATATTATCTAAGGTTTTTACTTTTTTTAAATAAATTCTATCCTATCGCCTATTTCAAAATTAAAGTGATTTTTTTTAGTTTCCAGTACATAGTGTGCTGGTTTTTTAGGTTTATAAAATCTCCATGGTTTTAATGTAGTTTTTTCTAAAATGACTTTGTTTTTATCCAGAAAATAGACATCTATATCAAATCTCATAAAATGAGTATGTATGGATGAGTCTTTTAGATTGGTAAACACTAAGGCAAAGTCAATTTCTTTTTTCAACATCAATCCTTTAAAACGCTTGATAAAGTTATCTGCGAATATAATTTTTGTATCAAATAGTTCATAAGTGGTTTTATTTAAAATCATGAAGTTATTATTTGATTAAGATTATTTAAACTTTTTATAACCTAAAAACAATATTGACTTTAGATAAATGTCTTTTCTTTGATGTTTCCACTTGCAAGATCTTCTAGAGCAATTTTAAAATCTTCTTTTTCAAAGGCTCCTGGAATAATCAATCTTTGACCATCAATATAAATGCTGTAGTGTGGAATGGCTGTAATTCCGTTAAATACTGCATCCTGCATTTCAAGTTCGACTTCAAGATCATATGATTTGCTTAAAAGCATTTTACTAATTTCATCCGGATTTAAACCGATTGAAGCTGTAATTTCACTTAACACACCAATATCTGATATTGTCTTGTTTTTTTCAAAATTTGCCTTGTATATTTTAAAAATAAGTTCCTGTGAAAGTTCGGGATAATTTTTTTGCACGAATTTTGTTAGTCTATGAGCATTTCTTGAAGAGGTTAATGAAATTGGTTTGATGGTTAGATTGTCATTTTTTGTGTTTTCTTCTACCTCTTTGAAGTTAATTTTATTGCTTAATGGAAGCTCAAATGATTTTAACTCCCATTTTGGGGTTAAATTTAATTCGTTGACCGCATCAGTTAAGCGTTTAAGTCCGATATATGAGTATGGACAGTTAAAATCACTGTAATATTCTATTTTCATTTTTTATTGTCTTTTTCTTTTTTAGCATCTTTTTTAGAAGCCTTGTATAATTTTACAATGTTATCTACTGTTCTGATTATTGTGTTGTATCTTCTATAAAATCCCATACTATTATTTTGACCGTTATTTTATATCAATATTATTAATTCAAATCCATCATGATAAAAGCAATGATTAGAATTTTAATTAGTTTAAAATCCCTTCAATTTCTGAAAAATTCTGATTTTTAATAACCTTTATTTATTAGCTAAAACAAAAAGATATATATTATAAATTATTATTTTTGAGGAGTTACAATGCCAATAAACGAGGCAGAAAAATCATATAATCACGATAAAATAGAAAAGAAAGTTCAAGAATTCTGGAAAGAAAATGAAACTTTTAGAAAGGTCAATGAACTTAGAGAAAAAGGTCCTAGATATTCCTTTTTAGATGGTCCACCTTATTGTAGCGGTAAGATTCATTTAGGTACCGCTTGGAACAAAGTTATTAAGGATTCATACTTGCGTTACAAATCAATGAATGGATTCAGCTTAAGAAGACAGGCTGGATGGGATATGCACGGTCTTCCAATCGAGAATAAGGTAGAGCACTTGCTGAACATTCAATCCAAGCAAGAAATTGAAGAGATTGGCATTGACAAATTCGTTGATAAATGTAGAGAGTTTGCCCTTGAAAATAAAGTTGCCATGGAAGAGCAATTCGACCAGTTGGGTGTTTGGATGGATTGGGATGACCCATACATGACTTTGGATCCTAAATACATGGAATCCTCATGGTGGACACTCAAAAGAGCAAACGAGCAGAATTTGCTTGTCAATGACCAAAGGGTAATCAGCTGGTGTCCGCACTGTGGAACCGCACTTGCGGCTGCAGAGATAGAATATGAAGAAAAGGTCGATCCGTCAATTTATATCAAATTCCCTGTAAGGGGTCAGGATGATACTTATTTCCTGGTTTGGACAACTACTCCATGGACCTTGCCTGCAAACATGGCTATTTGTGCAAACCCTGAATTCGATTATGTTTATGTGTTAAAAGACGGCGAAACATATATTTTAGCTGAAAACTTGATGGAAACAGTATTGGGTCGTCAAATCAAGATTCACAAAACTAAAATACCTGCCGAAAGTGAAGATGAAGAAGACAAGATTATTGAAGAAAAAGAAGTGATGTATGAAGTCATCAAAACAGTTAAAGGTGAAGAGCTAATCGGATTGAGCTATAACTACATTTTGATGGATGAAGTGCCGATACATGCCGAATTCGATGAAATCGATGCGGTTCATAAGGTTTTGCCTGGAGACCATGTTGAGCTTGGTGAAGGTACAGGTTTAGTACACACTGCACCAGGACACGGTCCGGACGATTTTGAAGTGGGTAAAGCTAATGGAATTCCAATTTTCTGCCCTGTTGGAGAAGATGGATGCTTCAGCGAAGACGGAGGCAAATATGTTGGAAAATTCACAAAAGATGAAAATGCTCAAATTATCAAGGATTTAGAAGACAAAGGCTTAATGTATCACTCAGAAACCATTGAACACAGATACGGTGTATGTTGGAGATGTAAAACTCCTATTATATATAGGGCTACCAAACAATGGTTTTTAAAAGTAACTGAAATTAAACAAAAAATGTTGGATGAAATTGCAAGCGTCGAATGGGTACCTAAATGGGCTGGTGAAGGCAGATTCCATGATTGGGTAGATAATGCCAGGGACTGGACAATTTCAAGACAAAGATTCTGGGGTATTCCAATTCCAATTTGGGAATGTCCTGATTGTGGAGAGATAAAAGTCATAGGATCCCTTGACGAGTTAAAATCAGAATCATTGAACGAAATCACAGTTGGCGATGCCGAACTTATTCACAGGCCGTATGTGGATGAGGTCGAAGTAAAATGCGATAAATGTGGCAAGTCAATTAAAAGGATTCCTGATGTATTGGATGTATGGATTGACTCAGGAGTAGCAGGATGGGCTTCACTTTACTATCCTGCCGAAAATGATAAGTTTGATGATTGGTTCCCTTATGACTTCATTACAGAAGGCCATGACCAAACCAGAGGATGGTTCTACTCACAGCTTGGAACTGGAGTAATTTCTATGGGCAGGAGTCCATATCAAAAAGTGCTGATGCACGGGTTCGTGTTGGATGAAAACGGTAATAAGATGTCCAAATCATTAGGAAATGTAGTGTCTCCTGAAGAGGTAATTGAAAAATATGGGGCTGATGTGCTCAGATTCTACTTGTTGTGGGCATCCAAACCATGGGATGATTTGAAGTTCGTATGGGAAGAGCTTTTAAATATCAACAAGATGTTCAACATCTTGTGGAATGTATATGTATTTTCAACAACTTACATGTCCCTTGATAACTTCAATCCAGTTGGATTAACTGAAGATGACATGATTTTAAGGGCTGAAGACAAATGGATTATTTCTAAAGCCAATAGCTTGGTTAAAGAAGTGGCTGAAGACTTGGACAATCTATTCTTCCACAAGGCGACAAGAAAAATCAATAATTTCATTTTAGAAGATTTAAGTCGCTGGTATGTAAGGCTTATTCGTGGAAGGACATGGGTTGAAAGCGATGACCCGGACAAATTGGGAGCATATTACAGCCTATACACTGCTCTTGTTAAATTGATTTCAGTATTATGCCCAATAGCTCCTCACATATCAGAGGAAATCTATGAAAACCTTGTAAAGGGTGTTGATTCTCAAGCACCTGAAAGCATTCACATGAACGATTGGGGATATGATGAAGATGCAATAGATGAGGAATTGGAGGCTAAAATGGATGTTGCTCGTGAAGTTATTGAAGCATCAATTAGAGCACGTGACATGGCACAATACAAGCTTAGATGGCCAGTATCAGACATAACTGTTGTATCCCAGGATGAAGATGTCCTAAAAGCTATTGAGGAATTGACAGACATTATCAAAGATCAATCAAATACTAAAGAGGTTTTATGCGCTAGCGAATTTGAAAAATTGTCATTCATTGCAAAGCCTAACCTTAAGATTCTAGGTCCTAAACTCAAGGGGGACATGGGCAAGGTTGTAAAGGGTTTGAAAATGGCTGACGGCAATCAAGTCAAAGCTGACCTGGAAGCAAACGGAAGTGTTGAAATTGAAGGAATCGAATTGAGCTCTGAAGAAGTATTGTTTGATTCTGAACTTCCGGACGATTTCGTTTCTTCAGAGTTTGAAGGTGGAAACGTATTTGTAAATACCAATATTACTTTAGAAATCAGACAAGAAGCTATGGCTCGTGAACTGATAAGAAGGATTCAGGACATGAGAAAGGATTTGGATTTGGATGTTGAGGCAAACATCAATGTTGATGTGGAAACTTCAGCCGAATTCAAGGATTTAATTGTACCTCAAAGTGAATTTGTAGCTCACGAAGTAAGGGCAAATAGCTTTATCATAACTGACACAGAAGAGTGCAGTAAAGATTCTAAAGATTATACCAAAGAATGGGATATTGAAGGAGAGAAGGTAGTTATTTCAATTAAAAATTAAGGGTGTTAACATGACTTTAGCTGATTCTGAAATTGAATATATAGAAGGAATCCTTGGAAGGGAAATGAACGAGTTAGAGGAAGGAATGCTTGATGTAATGTTTTCAGAACATTGTTCTTACAAAAGCAGCCGTCCGTTTTTAAGGGCTTTCCCTACTGAAGGAGAAAACATTATTTTAGGTCCTGGTGATGATGCGGGACTTGTATCTGTAACTGACAAATACGCTTTAGCTGTTGGAATGGAATCTCACAACCATCCATCCGCTATTGAGCCTTATGGTGGAGCGGGTACCGGTATTGGAGGTATCCTAAGGGATATCATATCCATGGGAGCAATGCCTATTGCACTTCTAGATTCACTAAGATTTGGACCATTGGAAGAAGACGAAAAATCAAGATACCTGTTTGAACATGTAGTAAAGGGAATTTCCGATTATGGTAATCGTGTAGGAGTTCCGACCGTCGCCGGTGAAATTGAATTCGATGAATCATTCAGAACAAATCCTTTGGTCAATGTAATGTGCGTAGGGCTCGTTGAAAAGGATAAAATCGTTCGTGCTGAAGCGCCTAATATTGGCGACGTGTTCCTACTGATGGGAGGAACCACTGGCCGTGATGGAATTCATGGCGTAACATTCGCATCAGAAGAGTTAACATCCGATTCAGAAACTGAAGATAGGCCTGCTGTTCAAGTAGCCGACCCATTTACTAAAAAAAGAGTTCTGGAAGCATCATTGGAAATATTGGAGAAAATAAATGTCAGTGGTGTTAAGGATTTAGGTGGTGGGGGTCTCACCTGCTGCATTTCAGAACTTGTGGACTCTTCTCAAAATGGGGCATTGGTGGATTTACGTTCAATTCCATTAAGGGAAACCGGAATGACTCCATATGAAATCATGCTTTCAGAATCACAGGAAAGGATGGTTTTCGTTATCAATCCTGATGATGTCGAGTTAGCTCAAAAAATCTGCGATAAGCATGAAATAGTATCATCAGTTATCGGCGAAGTCATTGAAGGAAACAACATGATTATTTCAGATGAAGGTGAAGAGATAGCTAGCTTACCAACAATTCTTTTAGCAGACCCTCCTTCAATCGACAGGCCAATCGTTGAGATTCCAGAAGATACAGAAAAGATAGAACTTAAGGAACCTGGAGTCTATAAATCATTACCTAAATTATTATCTTCTCCTAATATAGCTTCAAAGGAATGGGTTTACAAACAGTATGACCATGAAGTTCAAGTAAGGACAGTTGTAAAACCTGGAGATGATGCGGCAGTATTGAGAATTGACGAAGATACCGCCATTGCACTTACTACAGACTCCAATACAATTCATACTAAATTATCTCCATTTGATGGAGCTGCCGGATGTGTTGCAGAAGCTATACGCAATGTGATTTCAATGGGTGCAACTCCTTATGCAGTTGTAGATTGTCTTAACTTCGGAAATCCTGAAACACCAGAAATCTTATGGCAATTTAAAACAGCAATTGAAGGAATGAGTTTGGTGGCAGAAAAATTTAATGCACCTGTCATTAGTGGAAATGTAAGTTTTTACAATGAAACTGAAGGAATTAAGATCAATCCTACTCCTGCTGTTGGCGTAATCGGTGTTGAAAATATCGAAAACATCAGAACCATGGACTTTAAAAACGAAGGAGATAAGATTCTTTTAATCGGTAAGACCTATGATGAACTGACTGGTTCCGAGTATCACAGAACCATTCATAACTTGGAAAAGGGCACTGCTCCTAGAATCAGGATAGATGAAGAGGTAGCCAATGGTCAAACCGTATTGAGATTAATCGATGAGGATAAGGATAAAAATATCACTGCCGTTCATGACGTTTCAGCTGGTGGAATTGCCGTTGCACTTTCTGAAATGGTAATAAAATCCGGTTTGGGATGTGACGTTACCCTAACCGATGATGAATTGGATAAAATACAATTGCTTTACTCTGAAAGTCACGGCAGATATATCCTGACCGTCAAGGCAGATGCTCTTGATGATATTTTATCAAAAATCGATGTGGATGTTGCGGTAATCGGCGAAGTTAAAGGCGATTCCTTAAATATAAATGGTCATGAATTTAGTTTTGAAGATTTAAATAATGCATATCATGGAGTAATTGAGAAATACATGGCATAAATGACTTGGGGGAGTTTTTAAACATGTTTTTATCAAAATTGGATTCATTAACTAATGCCTTAAAGCTGATTAATGATAATCAAAGGTATTGCGGTATTGAAGAGATATCGATACATGATTGTCATAAGAGAGTTTTGGCTGAGGATATTAAAGCTTATCATAATTCTCCACCTTTTGATAAATCTGCAATGGATGGTTTTGCTGTAATCGGTGAAAATACATTTGGAGCATCGCAATCCAGTCCTAAGGAGTTTAAAATTATTGATGCGATTGGTGCAGGAGATTTTTCCGATAGAAAAGTCGGGGAAAATGAGGCCATTGTAATAGCCACTGGCGCTCCAATCCCTCAAGGCGCCGATGCAGTTATCATGAAGGAATACACAACTACCGAAGGGGATAATTTGACTATTTATTCTCAGGTTACTCCGGGCGAAAATGTGAGCCCTAAAGCTGAAGACATCAAAAAGGGAGAGACAATCCTTTCTAAAAATGCATTTATAAGGTATTCTGAGATGGGTTTAATAGCTTCCGCTGGCTATGATAAGGTAAAGGTTTTCAAAAAGCCTAGAATTAAATTGATTATAACGGGCAATGAGCTTGTTGAACCAACTAAAGAGGAGATTGACAAGGCTAAAATTATTAATTCTAATCAATTCACTATCAAGGCAATGGTTGAGGATTCCGGAGCAGTTTGTGAGATTGCTCATGCTGGAGATACTTTTGAAGAGGTTAGGGATGCTATTCTTGAGGCATCCGAGGATTTTGATGTAATAATGACCACTGGCGGAACAGCAATCAGCAAGGGTGATGTTGTTTTGGATGTTGTGGATGATATTGGTGAAATTCTGTTCCATGGCGTTGCAATCAGGCCCGGCAAACCGATTGGTGCAGGCATTGTCAATGACAAGATGGTATTTACATTTTCAGGCCAACCCGTTGCGGCCATGACTCAATTTGATATTTTTGCAAGGAAATATTTATTTGAAATGCAGGGAAGATCTTTTGATTTTGAAATTGTCAAAAAAGAATCAAAACTCAAGATTCCATCTCAACTTGGAAGGACAGATTTCATCCGTTCATTTACAGATGAGGATTATACCAGGCATGTCTTGAATAGGGGTTCTGGTATAATTAGGTCAATGGTTGAGGCGAACAGCTATATCATCATAGATGAAAATGATGAAGGATATCAGAAGAATGATATAGTTGATGTTGTGTTCTTTAATTCACTACTTTGGTAAGTAAAGAGGCATTTTAATGAATGGTATTTATTATTATTTTATAGCTTTTGCTATCATCTGGATATTGGCTTTTGTATTGCATGATAGGTTGTCCAATCATGGTGTTGAAATCAATTTTCCAATCATAATGTGGAAGACTCAAAGGCTTAGGGGGCTGATATCTAGAATTTCTAATTTTTCACCTAAATTCTGGCGATGGTTCATGAATGTAGGAATTGTAGTGGCTTTTATAGCCATGATATTTATCACATGGTCGGTGATTAGCTCCATACCATCGGCATTTGAAACTCCATCAGTTTCCATTGTTATTCCGGGGGTGGACATGCCGGGATCATCGATTTACGTTCCGTTCTTTTACGGTTTGATTGCTCTTGCAACAGTTTTGGTAGTCCATGAATTTTCACATGGAATCCAGGCTGTAGGAGAAAAAATCTCCATCAAATCAATAGGGCTATTGTTGTTTGCAATACTTCCGGGCGCTTTTGTAGAGCCTGATGAAGATGAACTAAAAAATGCTAAAAAATCTTCAAGGCTGAGAGTTTATGCTGCAGGTTCGATTGCCAACATGAGCTTGGCAATAATTGCAATATTGCTGGTGTCACTGTTTTCCTATGGCATTCCTCATTACTTTGCGGAAGATGGCATTGAAATCGACAGGATTGTCAGTGATTCACCATCTGAAGGTGTTTTAAGGGAAGGGATGATTTTGGAATCCATTGATAATCATTCGATTAACACTTCCAGCGATTACAGTAAGGTCGTAAGTTCTTATGCTCCAGGAGACAACGTCACGGTCAAGACGGATCAGGGCACTTATTCGCTTACACTGGCCAAAAATCCAAGCAATGACTCCAGAGGGTTTTTCGGAATTCAGGCGGCAAAGCATTTCGTATTGGTGGATGACAGCTTGGGCCCTATACCTTGGATTCTATTTGAGCTCATCGAGATGTTTGAATGGATTTTCATGCTGAACCTTGGAATTGGATTGTTCAATCTGCTTCCTATCAAGCCGTTGGACGGCGGGCATATGCTTGAAATCTTATTGAGCTATAAGTTTTCTGAAGAAAAAGTCAAACCGTTTGTAAATGCCCTGTCGGTTGTAATGGCCATGATAATAATATTCAACATTGTGGCTGGATTCTTATAAAGTTTTTTTTTAAAAAAAAGAATAAGGAAAGAATTGTTAATTCTTTCATTTTTAATGTTTAGAAGTATCTTTCTAAAATTCCTTCTAAGATTTTGTAGTGACGACCTTCGTCTTTTGAGCTTTCCCTGAAGAAATCAGCAGCGGTTTCAATTCCAGCTTCTTGAGCTTTTTCTGAAGCTTCTCTTTTTTCAGCGTTAGCCATTTTTTCTCCGCCCATCATCCATTCGATGTTAGCTTTTAGGTCATCTTTAATGATTCCGTTCATTTCACAGAATCTGGCAGCATGTTCAGCTTCTTCCCATGCTAATCTTTTAAATACTTCAGCTAATTCCCCATAGCCTTCTCTAGAGGCTTGTCTAGACATTGCTAAGTAGATACCTACTTCGTTAGTTTCGCCTTCGAAGTTTCCTGCTACATAATTTTCAACAGGAGTGTCTTTAGTGATTCCAATTTCATGTTCGTATTTTACCATAAAATCATTCTCCTTTAATTTACTATATTGTTTTCAAACAATTTAAATTTTTTATAATTCCTTACATGCCTGAGCTAATTTTTTACCTAACTCATAGCTTGCGTCATCTTCTTCAGCATTTGGCACGAATGTAATTTCTTGAGTGCCTACAACATCAAATCCGCAAGTTGCTATTTCTTCGGCAAGTTTTTGAGGCGCTCCACCTCTTCCACCCATTGAACCGAATGTGACAGCTTTTCTTTCTATGCCTGTCCTGTTGAATAAAAGGCCTTTCAGGTAGTACATTATGTCCCCGATACTTGGGTACGGAACATCGTTGATTGTTGGGTCTCCGATAGCTATTCCCTTACTGGTTAAGATACTTTTCACGATTTCTGATCTTTCATCTTCATGCAGGAAGAAGATTTCTACATCATAGCCTTCAGAGATTGCTCCTTCAGCAATTTCATGAGCCATCTGTTGGGTGGAATAGTGCATTGTATCATATATTATTGTGATTTTGTCTTCACATACGCCGGTAGCCCAGTTTTGGTAAGCTCCAATTACTTGCATAGGATCTGTCCAGATTTGACCGTGTGAAGGCGCAATCATTTTGATTTGTTCAAGCAAGCCCAATTCCACTACCTCATTTAATTTTTTAAGCACCAATTTTGAAAGAGGTGTAATCAGGTTCGCATAGAATTTTTGGGTCGCATCCATCAGGACGTGTTCTGGTATTTCATCTGAGAATCTTTTTGTGAAGCACAAGTGCTGACCGAATGCATCGTTAGGGAATAAAATTCCAGTTTCATCAGCAAGCAATGTAAACATGCTGTCCGGCCAGTGTAGTAAGAATGCATCTAGGAAGGCTAATGTTCTTCCCCCGACATCCAATGAGTCTCCAGTTCCAACTGTGATAAATTCAGCACCTTCCAGTGCAGGGTAGTGTTTTAAAAGACCGTTTACAGCAATTTTAGAGCAGTAAATTGGTGCTTCCGGGAATCTTTTGTGTAAATCCACCAAAACTCCGGAGTGGTCTTTTTCAACGTGGTTTTGGATGATGTAGTCAACTTTTACATCCTTTCCCTCTTGAGCGAATGCATCATCGATACGTGCCATCATCTCTTTTGTTTTTCCAGGATATGCATTATCAATGATTGCCACTTCATCTTCTCCAAATACAATATATGCGTTGTAAGTAGTTCCATCTAATGTGTAGCCGTGGTAACTTCTTAAATCCCAATCGAGCACACCAATCCAGTATACTCCATCAGCTATTTTTTGTGCATTTGCTTTCATATTATCAACCATTTTATTTTGTATTCACAGATTTTTCAACCTAATGAATTAATATTATTTTCTTATTTTTAGTTAATATAATTTTGTTTTATACGAACAGTTTCAAAAGTTCTGATACTTATTAGTATTCAACCGCTCTCTCTCAAGATATTATACCTATGAAAAATAGAGGTGTTAAGTATGATGAATGACGAGCTATTAAAAAATTTTTCAATAAGCTGCAACCATGCGCAGGGTACATTTTTCAGCTATGAGCTTTCGCTGAGAAAGTACTGTGAGTATTTTGGTATGAGCTTAAAAGAACTTCTTTATGAAGCTGAAGAAGATGAAAACAATGGAGTAAAATGGAAACACAGTCGGTTAAAAGCAAAATTAGTCGAATATAGGCATTACATGTATCAGCATTATGCTCCTGGAACTGTCAGAAAAGAGATGAACTGCATTAAATATTTCTATAAATTCTATGACATTGAGATATTGTCATTGCCAAAGATTAATGAAAAGAGCATTCAAAAGCCCGCTCCAATATATTTCAAGGATTTGCCGGATAAGGCTGTTATAAGGGAAGCTTTTCAAATAGCTTCTCCTCTAATGAAAGCTATAATTTTGTTTTCATGTTCCAGCGGTTGTGCCAGAACTGAAACATTGAGTCTGACAATTGGAGATTACATTGAGGCATTGTCTGAATATCTTCCCTACAGAAATATGGACATCTTTAATGCAATCGATTATTTAAATAATGTCGATGATGTGGTTCCAACATTCAGTATTTTAAGGAAAAAGACAAACAAGTATTACATCACATACTGCAGTCCTGAAGCGGTAAAAGCTATTAATGCATATCTGTTGTTGAGGGATAAACCTCTAACTGAGGAAAGTCCATTGTTTAGGATTAGCAGGACATATATGGTCCAGTCATTTGAAATGATCAATGACACTTTAGGTCTCGGTAGGGTTGGAAAGTATCGAAGGCTGAGAAGCCACATGCTCAGGAAGTTTCATGCATCAGCATTGTATAATAGTGGCATGAGTTTGGATAAGGTCAATGATTTGCAGGGAAAGGCCAAAAACAAAACAGATGCAGCATATTTCATGACAAACCCTGACGATTTGAAATATGAATATATAAAACATCTGCCGGCAGTAACAATCAACACTGACGTTGAAAAGCTATCCATCAAATCACCTCAGTTCATTCAAATGGAAAAAGAAAACGAATCCTTAAGATTAGAAGTAGGTAGCATGAGAAATGAAATTGAGGAGATGAGAGGTTTGAAGAAAGAACTTTTAGGCATCATAAACATGGTTAGTGAAGGGTAATGTTATGATATAAAAAAGGAATGGTGATAGCATTTGGCATGTTTTTGCCGAATGCTATCAATAATTTTATAAAAAGTAATATTTTTCATAAGAACATTTTTAAATAACATATATTTAAACAGTATTTCCTATTTAATTGAACATGTTAAAAATATTATTTGAGAAATAAGCATCATATCATAGTAAAAAGCATTATGTATATTATTCCTAAACAAGTTTATGATTTGTTGATGTGGCATGTATTCAAAAAAAAATTTTGAAAAAAAGTTTTTTAACATATAAAATAAAAGGGTATAGTATGGGTTATATTTATATTGATGAATCTGGAGATTTGGGTAGTGATTCTAATTATTTTGTAATGGCAGCTATAATTGTAGATGATAAGGTCAAACTAGATAGGATAATAAATAAAGTTAGAAGAACCAATAAAAAAGAATTAGGTAAGTTCAATGAGTTAAAAGGAACAGAAACTAAACCACATATCAAGAAGAAGGTTCTTAAAAAGTTAAATAAAGTAGATTATCAAGCCATTATAATAGTATTTGACAAGAAAAACAAATTTAAAATTGATTATAAAGATGATAACAACTTATTATATAATATAATCGCTTCAAAACTTGCAGAAGAACTATTTATCACGAGTAAAACATCCATAATAATAGACAAATCAAAAAATAAGGAAAAATATCGTCAGGAGTTCAACAATTTATTTTTGCCCAGTTTGAATAATTCTAAAAACTATTCCATAAGTATGGATCATGAAGATTCAGTAAAACACAAAGGACTGCAAATCGTTGATATAATCTCATGGTCTGTTTATAAAAGCTTTGAAGATGAAAATGATGAATTTATAAATTTAATAAAGAATATATCGGTAAAAAGAGTATTTGAAGATTGAAGAACCCCAATGCCGAAATAATGTCGCCTCCAGTGGAGACGAAGCTTAGAGGGGCTGAACTTCTATTGAAGTTTTTACCTCCTAAATCTACAATTACATATATGAATATAATTCATATTTAAAGTTTTGCAAAATATAACTTTTAATTATAATATCTATAAACTAAAATATATTAACGCTTCATATTATAATACATCTCAATGACTATTTTTTCCAGTTAGGGGTTCTATATAGTATTGTTACTCCAAGTTAAAGAAGTTGCCAAGACATATAGAAAGCAAAAATTTAGTAGAGATAAAATCAATATATTTCTGACTTTAATGAACATGTTTTTAGATTTCATTTAATGACATGCCTATTAATTTAATAATGCTTTTGTTAATACTAAATACAATTTAATTTATATTTTTTCTTTTTAAATAAATTGTCCCCTGATTAGTTCGATGTTTATCTGTATAATAATCTCCTTTAAGAACGTTTTCACTTTTTAAAAATTCTAATTTTGCAGTTCCTCCATGGGATTTTAAATCAGCTGTTTCAGATTCATTATAATACATATAAATTAGTTTCGGATTATCATAATCTTCAACAAAAAATGCTAATGCTTTGGTGTTTGAATTTGCTGTTTTTGTTTTCAGATTGATATTTATCTTTGTCCAAGTTTGTTTGATTTCGACTTCTGTTGGAATAGGTTCATAATCTGGATTATTTATTGTTCCAGTCCATTTTCCAGAAATATTTGGGTATTTAATTAAATAGTTGATAATTGATAATTTCCATATATAATAATCAAATAACCAAAAAATAACATTAAAACTTACAAAAAATGAAATTAATAATCCTAGTAATTGTAAATTTAGATTATCTCCTGTTATTCCAAATTTGGGTAAAATAAAAATATTTAAACCTGCATTTAAAAGTGCAGATAATATAGTTACAAACCATAGTATTGTAGAATAATTATTAGTATCAATAGAATAACTGTGCATTTAACTACCTCTCACTAAAATATATGCATTTTTTAAATATTCAATAGCATCTTCTTTTGTCCATTGATTATCATAGTTCCCAAATAAATAATACCTTTCGCAAGGCGTAATCATTTCATTTGTTTCAATAAAATTAAGTGCAAAAGATATTATTTCCAATACTCTGTCTTTTAAATTAGAAATAATGAAATATTTTTCATCAATGTTGTAGATTAATGATTCAACAAAGTATGAAGAAATATTCTCTTCATCAATATAACTGTCATTTATTAATTCAATTTTTATATTTTTAAAAATACGTACTGTTGCTTTAAAGTTAGCTACTCTTTTATTTTTTTCAGTCATATTGTTTTTATGTAATTTAGGATAACTAATAATTTGTTTTCCATTTTTATCAAAAAATGTAATTCCTTCATAATATTTAGGATATCTATAAAAATGTCTATATGAAGCACAAACAATAATGTCTGCATTTAAAGGAGTTCCAGATATAATTTTTATGCATTTATTCTTTTCTGAATAAGAATATTTTTTTGTATTTTTTAAAATATTTAAAATATGTGATTTGAAGTCGTGGACAGATATATTACTTTCACTATATTTAGAATCAAAATCTTGTCTTTGTTCTGGTGTTAATGAGTTTTTATTGCTATAAAACACATTTGTTAATTCAATCACGATGTCAACATCACTATCTTCTTGAATATTAGTGTCATTTCCATAAGATCCTTGTAGATATATATTGAATTTATATTTTTCTGAGTTAATTTTCTGAGTAAAAAATTCTTTTAATTCGTTAAATGTTTCAGTAAACTTTGTTTTATCTCCTTGTTTTGAATATTCTTCTAATTTTTTATTAATCATTTTTAGTCACTCCACTGTTTCTTATATTAATTATTTTATCCGTATAAATTTTAATTTCCAATTTACTCCTTCTTTTTGTGTTTGTTATTTTTCAATTGTTAATATACAATCAATTTCAGTTAACTTTTTAAATCACCTCTGTAGATTTTCATAAATTCAATAGCTTTTTCCAATGTATTTGTTTCTAATGCTAGTTATTAATATAGTTTTTGATTAAATAAGTCTTTAAATTTGGTTTTAACTTAATTAAAAAGTATACTATTAGTTAAAATTGAATATACTAATTTTAAAAAGAATAATTAAATAGTATACTTTTGATATTAATAAGTATACTCTTCTTTAATCAATAGTGTACTAATGAAAAAAATAGGGTATACACATTCGTAAGATTAAAAATGTTGGTGAAGGAATAATGTAAATTTAAGATTTAAAATTTAAGTTTCATCTGATTCTTTTTTTTCGAGTTGTTTGATATCGTTAACCTCTTCATGTTTTACCAATTTTCCATCTCTAAATATTACTAAATCACGGGAATTATATCTTCCTTTTAATTCATCATACATTTCAGAATCAACTCTATTGATCTCTTTAGCCATTTTTTTAGCATTTCTGTATGATTCAATAACGTTTGATGAACCTAAATATACTAAAGGATTGTCATACTCAAATAGTGGTTTTCCATACTTTAAGTATAATTTCTTTTCTTCAGGCATTTTTTTAATTCTTTCTAATTCTTTAATAAAAATATTATTAAATTCATTTAGATCAGATAAAACCTTTGAAATTTTGTTTAAATCAATTAATAATGTAATATCTTCTAAATCAATAATTTTTAAATCTAATTCTTCTGTTTTTTCATTATATTCGAATAATATGTAATACTGTACTAATTCTGTATCTTTAAATTTTAATTTTGAAATGAACAGGTTATATGAATAAATCCCTAAGTGTTTTTCAGATTTTCCATTGTAGCAAAATGTATTTTTTGTTTGGTCAAATTCATCTAAATTATTTGGTATTTTTTTAACAATAAATGTTTCTTTTAAATCTTGGGAAGGTTTATTTTTACTGGCTTTAACTTCTTTATTGTTTAAAAGTTCTTTAAAATTGAAATAATAAATTTCATTTATGTCAATATATTCATTAGTTAATTTAATATCTTTAAAAAAATCCGTTAGTAATTTTTCAACTAATTCGACAGTTGATATTCCAGTTAACTCTTTATATCTTTTACTTTTTTCAATCAATTTAGAGTTTATTGCACCTATTCTTTGTTTTACCATATTGTTCGCTCTTAAAATCTATTGATTATTTATCTAATTAAAATTAATTATATTTTTAAAATTAAATTATTTTAAATATTATGTTTTTTGAACTTTGCAGAAAAGTAAAAATTTCGTAGATTAATCTCAACTTTTTAATATAGCTATTTGATGGTAGCTATGGGTATTGTTGAAGGTCAAATATTTCATGAGTCAAATTTTCACATGATTTTTAATAGCTACTTTTTGAAAATTCCATTTTTTGCGTCATAAAATTGTGGAATCTTGAATCAAATGAAGTATTTGATGATAAATCTAGGAAAAAATATGATTCATATTTCACAACAAGAGTATTACTAACTAAAGATTTAAAGAGTAATATGCATATTCCAGATTTATATAAGTTTTAATTATAATATTGAAATCTAATTGCTGATATTATAAATATTCCAGTATGTTATGAGTTTAATTCAATATATTAGGAACTGTACAGTAGTATTTATAAAAACATAGTACTTTTACTTATTGAAAAGTTAAACAAATCATTATTTGACATTGACATTTTAAATCCGTCAGAAAACAATGTTAATTAGGTTATAGAAGTTTATATATGCTTTTGTTATATGGAATTTTTTGGATATGGAACAAATAGGACCGGGTTCGCGAAAATATGGGCATTGAAATTTTTTGGAAAAGATGATGAAATTAATATTAGTCGCTCAGTAATTTTCTTTTTCCTTTCCATATTAGTTGCCGTTGTCTTTTTCTTGATTTTTTATATTCTTCAAACATCTGTGCCGTAACGTATCCGTTTAGTCTTTTGAATTCATCTATTCTAACAATCACTGCTTGTATAATAGCTGCTTCTCCTTCATGCCAGCAGTAATATGGATGATGGCATGGTACATCATTTTTAAAGGCCAGTCCTGTTTTGCAGTTGTTGCAGTAATCCACAAACCACAATTCATTTTCCCTTTCTATTTTTTCCTGTTTAGCTTTGATTATTTGCTGTTTTATGGATTTCATAATATATTTGATTTGTAAAGACCATGAAGACTTTTCACGAAGTCTTTTCAACAAGGGTTTTTAAGTCTTTAATACCCTAAATTATAGTTATCATGATATTTTCAATTTGAAAAGACTATTTTTCTAAAGATGTGGGACAATATTTAAACTTCATCACATATCTTCAAAATCATGGTTTTTTCAAATAACAATCCAGCATAAAACCAATAGATATTGTTTCAATTAACTTAAAAACGATTTTAAACCATTTTGTGAAAAGACTTTTCAAAAAGTCTTTTCAGGTCTTCATGGTTTTTTACAGCCAAGGTGGCTTTTTTACTTCATCATCAAAGTTCATAATGCTTAAATCATCTACAAACTTATCCTCCATCATAATGTCTACAACCCATTCTCCAACCTCACGGCAGATGATTTGATGCACGGTATCGTCAATGTGCTTTAAATCATCATTTATGTATGAAACTTCACTTTTAGTCAAGTCATATACATTGGATTTGCCGGATTGATCAGTGACCTGAAGAAATCCCTTGTTTGCCAGTTCATATATGTATTTCTTCACTGAATCCTTGCTCAATCCAAGATTTTGGAGTGAGAAGTATTGGTTTGTTGTAATTCCCAGGTTCAATGCTTCCGAATCATCCTGTTCCATCCAGTCACTGATATTGTTTCTGATGTCATTTAAAACTTCAACCGCTTTAGGCGCCAGGTTTGCAGATATGCTTTCTCTGTATGGCTTTAATAAGCTCATGAATTGTTGCACGTCTGCAATATTGGTAAGGATTACCCTCTCACCGTCAATGTCATGGATTTCATGGTTATAGTAATTTAAGGCAGTTATTGTTTTCAATATGCCGTTGAACTTATCGAAATCTCTTTTATAGAAATTTGAGTTCTTCAAAAAGTCAATGACAAAGTAAACATAGGGATTTATTATTACAATATCCTTAAAGACTTCATTAAGGTGCAGGAGCATATATGGCACAAGTTCGGCGTCACTTTCATATTGCTTCAAGATCTTGTAGCTTTTTCCATGCTTGAATTCCAATGCAGTGTTTCTGAGATTGAATATTTCTTTGTTGTCCATTCTTGGAGTTATGAATATGCTTCTGCTCATTTCCTGCTCGTCGAAATTGTGGTTGGGTATTGTAGTGTATGTCAGGCAGGGTCTGCCCTTAAGTTTCAAATCCCTTACATCCCATCCTCCTTCACCGTCCGGAATGCTTAACGGCTTGTTTAGAAATCCGTCGGATTGAAGTTCCTTCATGAGATTTTTTGACTCTTCCATAAAATCATGGTCATTGATTCCACCCATGTCACCATAGTTGACAATCTTGCCGTCATAAAAATACTCATCTTTTTTGGCACGATTGAAGAGTGCTGCTTCAGTGATTTTCTTTTCATTGACAATGTAGTGATTTGGAATTAATTTTAATGCGGTTTCCTGAATGTGGGATTTTCCGCTGCTTGCTTCACCAAGACATATTACTGATACTGGACTTCCCAAAACAACCTGTCCTGCATATACAGTAAATGCATACAATATATTGTTTCGCTCGCCTGCTGTAAACCATTCAACAATACTGCCAATATAAATCAAAGGATAATCCAATGATTGCAGTTTGGTGATAGCTTCCTTTAATTTAACAGTATCCTTTTCCTGCTCAGCTTGCTTTTTGTCAGCTATTTCCTGTTCAATGATTAATAGTTCATTTTCATAGTGGAGCTGCAGGAGCTGTTTTAGTTCTGTGAACTTATTGTTGAACATGTTTGGCTTCATATCACCTTTTGGATTTATGATCTGTTTGAACTGTCTTGCAACATTACTTCTGGAAGATAATGTAGCTGGAGATCTGTTTTCATATTCTCCAATCTTATTGCCGTATTTGTTTTTGAATACATAGGTAACCTTATCTACATTCTTTTTGTTGATGATAAGTGTTATTGTATCCTTTGTTGGTAATTCCGCTATATTTGTCATATCTATTCCCTAGTTCTTCAAGTCTATCTAAAATTTCCCACATTCTATCCCACAGATCCTTTGGCACATAAACATATGATACTCCATCAATTTCTTCTTTTAACATGATTTTTCTCCTATTTTTCCCATCATTGGGAGTTATACAATCAACAGTCTAAGTTGCTTTTTCCAGAAGTCTTTGAAAAATAAAAATAGTATTGGAGAAAAATTAGTTTTTCCACCCTTTATTGAATATTTAGAATAAGATAAGCTTTGCTTTTTTGGATTTAAAAATCTTTATATATTCCTTAAAATAAACTAGATATTAGGTTAAGTTTTGGAAAATATTAATTTTTAACAAAGTTTGTCGGCTCTGTTTAACTATTTCTATTTTTCTTGACTGACCTTAGGATTATATTAAAAAATAATATTTATAAGCTCGTTATTCATAATAA
Organism: Methanobrevibacter sp.; assembly: GCF_017409525.1. Classification (NCBI taxonomy): domain Archaea; kingdom Methanobacteriati; phylum Methanobacteriota; class Methanobacteria; order Methanobacteriales; family Methanobacteriaceae; genus Methanobrevibacter; species Methanobrevibacter sp. Next base: position 175,442 of record NZ_JAFQSO010000004.1, read on the forward strand.
AATTATTTTTTTATAATCCTTTTTTATAATCTATTTTTTCTTGTTACTTTCTTGATATTTTACCTCTTTTAATTGATTTTCAGACCTCACCAAAAAAACTTGTCTTACCGTGAAAAGTTGATTTCACTTCGTAGAATTGCTTTCAATGGTGGAGGCTAGTTGATAGTTTGTCAATTTGGATATATAAACATTTCTATTAGTATTTATTGTTAAACTGTTCATTTTTTTGAGAAAAAATTGTGTCCATAAGCCTTGTATTTTTGGAAATTTTGCTAAACATTAAAACATAAATTGTCTATAAAAAAAGTCAAATGTATAAATTTTATTTCAACAATATATGGCGGTAAAATTACCATAAATGGATTTTTCATATAGGATTGCTGTTTAAAGCTATGTTCTACTCCTAATATTTTGTTATTATATTTTTTATTATCCTATTTATATAAATAACTAATAAAATTAATGTAAATGAATGCGTATAAAATAAATTCTAGTTAAGACATAATATTAAAAAGTAATAGGATGTGTTAATTATTCTATACTAAAATTGAGTAAATTAATTAAGAAAAACTTCTTTCAAACAGGGTATATTGAAATATAATAATTTAATTGGTGAAAAAATGGCTTTGACTGAGGAGTATACATGTAAAAAATGTGGAAATAAATTAGTTAATAAGGATAATTTATTTTTCTACGATTCTGAATTAAAAGCAACAATTGTTTATCCTTTACTTTTTTCAACTGCTAGTCGAGGTGCTGATTCATTGATTAAAGGTGATGTTAGTGAAACATATTGTCAAAATTGTAAAAAATTTGTTAGAATTTATATAATCACCACAAATAAAAACAACATTGAAAATGTACATGAAATAGTCAAACAAGGAATAAATAATAATATTGATAAAAAACTGATGGTGATAAACGAATTAAAAGAAATTAAAAAAAGAGAAAAATACATGGTTGAAAAGAAAAAAGAAAAAATCATGTCTAAAGTTGCTCATGAAACCAGTTATATAGTAATATTCCCAGAATTAAATAATGGATTTACATACTATGGAGATAGTGGATTAAATGAACATGAAGTTATTGAAAAAGCCATAGATGGCTTCCATGAACAAGTTGACTATATACTTGATTTTTATATTAAAGATTATAAAAAGGATATTGAAGCAAATTATTTCGTCCTTGATGCATCCAATAACCTCTCTGAGAGTTATAATCTTTTAGATAACCTAAACTGTCCAAAATGCCATGCGAAAATTGATTATGAAATTAATGAAAAAACCCCCTGTCCAAAATGTGGAGGAAAACTTTCTCTTACAAATACTATAGATTCACATTAAAAGGAAGTAAAACTAGTCAGGTCACATAATACCATTCTAATAATATAAAAATCATGACCATATATCAAAAAATCTTTCATATTTAGAATCTTTTAATTTTATTCGTAACAATCTTTTTCTTTTAAATATTCAGTATACTCCCAATCAATTAAATCTTCATTTTCATACAATTTACGGATTTCATCTCTTAGTTCCATTAGAGCAAAACCGAATAACAATTTATTACATATAACGTGCAGGATTATGAATTATATACTCTGTATATTCCCAATCAATTTTATCTTCATTTTTATATAATCTTCTTATTTCATCTCTTAGTTCCATCAATGCAAAACCGAATAGGTTTTCATCACCACCCCATTCATCATCAGAGATGTAAACTAATGATTTGTCACCAGTATCAAGCAATCTTTGTTTTAAATGTTCATCTTGCATAAATTTATAATAAGCCCCATTCAAACAAGCGGAATATTTATAATGATTCCATAATTTTTTACCCCTAAACCTTACTTTAAAATCCTTATTATAGCGAGTGAAATCATAACTATCCTCTCGTTTATCGAATAAATCATATTTTGCTACTAAAATATAATTTTTAATAGATAAGAATGTCATTGCATTTAATGAAAACTCTTTATCAATTTGATCAAGGGTTATAAAATCATTAACAACAACATAATCCTCTGTTATTTCACTATATTTTTGAATTCCATCTTTTCTCCAGAATCTTGCAAAAAATGAATATTTTCTTAGATTTTTTGCACCATTAGCGGTTTCATCTCTTTCACATAACCAATTTTGAGGTTCAGGGAATAATTTATAAAATTCCTGGTCTCCAAAAGGTACGCTCATACGATATGCCTCTCCACCTCCCATTCTCCAACCCATTGTTGTAGCAGATAGTGATGGAAAAACTAACCATCTTGGAGCCCAATATTTGCCTTCATCCAAGTATGATTTTTGTTTTCTTTCACAACTGGATTGTATAATTTTATTTAGATGTTTAGCAAGATTTAAATTGTATACATCTTTAGATTCTCTAATAAAAAATGCCAATTCACTTGCATAATTATTAAAATCAAGTTCCCTAAAGTTTAATAGCCCTTCAATTTGAGCATATAAAATATTGACTTTCATTTGACTTAACTCATCTACTTGAACAATAGAATAAAAACAGGAATCCAAATCATCATTTGAATTAATTTTTGTTTCCAATTTAGATTTAATATAATCCCAATCGTTTTCTTTAAAATGCAATATTGATTTTATATAATATTCCTGAAGTTGAATAGTTTCATCTTTCTTTTCTAAAATTTTTTTATTTAAATTGTAAATCACATCTTCATAGTTATTTGATGCATCTTGGATTTCATAACCCTCATCAATAGTGAAATCCAGAAAAGACAACATTTTTAAAAATTCCCTTGATAAAGGTTTTTGAGATACGATTTCGAATAAATCATGATGATTATAATCAGCGAATTTTTTGTAATCAGTTAAACTGTCAAAAATGAAATGTTTTTTGTTTTCTTTTGAATTTTTGAATATGGAAACTTTAAAATCATCATATTCTTTAGATTCTAATTCATGGAATTTTTTATAAGGATTTATAAGATATTCGCTAATTAAATCGTCATAATCATCAACAATATTAGTATTTATATTTATTTCAATAGCCAAATCCTCATCAATTAGTCTCTTTTTAATAATAAAAACCTTTGAAAAATTGCTGCGATCTTTAAAATACCATCCATCATTTTCTTTAATAACGCCAGTAATTGCATAAAATACCATTTCAGAATAACGGAAACTTGTTAAATATCCGAATAAATAATCTGAAGGAGTATTTGAATACTTATTATCTGATTTTATAAGTATATCATCAATATATTTAACTAATCTTTCATCATCAATTATGATATATGGAGAATGTCCCTTGTCATTAAAGTTTTTAATTTTAATTGAAGGTTCATTTGAAATACGATTGAATATTTCTTCAAATTTTTCTTTAAATTGCCCAAAGAATAGTGGATTTATATCCAATAAACGAAGGGATTTTATAATTTCTTTTTTCATTACATGAGAAAAAGAATAGTCTTGTAAATATCTTATTTCATTAACTGAAAGTGAAATTAAAGCATTATTATAAGAATCTTTTGAAATTAAATCTAATTCCGATTTAAACGACTTGTCTAATAAATAGGTACTGGTTATTTTACCAGATTGAATCTCCGCATTAATTTTGTTTTCAATATCTGCCCATTTTTCCGGATCTCTAAAATATACTTGGAAGAGAAATTCATCTTCAGAAAATAATTCATACAGCGTACCATTTGAAACCTTATCTTTAGTTATTGGAATATTGTATTTGTTATATTGCTCATTAATTAAAATAGCTATTTCTTCTTGAGTATTATTAGAAATATTATTCTTTATTTCATCAACATCTTCTTCACTAAATTTTAATATGTTACTTAACATTTTAAAATCATCTGAATCAAGATAGTTATTCATTTTTTACACTTCCTTAAATCATGAACACATACTCAAATTAATATTGTTTTGATTAGTTTAACTAATAATCTTTATTTCCTTTGGTTTTTAAATTTAATTCTTATTCATTTAAATTTAATTGATTTAATGATTCTTACACAATCTAATTTTTAATATTATGACTCAATAATTTTTACATTATATTGTTTCAATTAAATAGTATATTTTCAAACAATATATTTTTATCCAAATTAAAAAACCTATTCTTAATCTCATAGATTTCATTACTTTTGAGGTTTTTAATTTGAATAGTCTTCTGTTTAGTATATCCTCAAATATAGAAATCCATATAATATTTGTATAAGTATCTTTACCAAAAACATACTACCAACAATGTGCGCTGTTTCCAAAAATTTTATAATTGTCAAAAAATAAATTCTGTATCAGAGTTTTAGTGGTCCGAATCGATAAGTATCGGAACTTTTTTATTAGTTTTATACGAATGTTCGTATTTATTCGGTGTTATCTTTTCAATAATTTATGGAATTTCCAAATTGAATGGCGATTCATTATTGAAATAGCTCGTTGTGTTTGAATATTCATTGGACAAACATTTTCACAGGCAAGAGATTTCACACAGGCATTATAAAAATGATTGCTGTAATTTTCTTTGAGAAACTTTAATTTACCCATATCCATTTCTTGTTTTGATATTTTAGAGGATGTTACTGGTAAAATGGCACCATAGTAGGTGTCTTCACCGGTATAGTTGGGACAGGCTTCCAAACAACAGCCGCACATCAAACATTGTGATGCTTCATATTCAAATTCCAAATTATCCTTATTGATACGTGCTTCTTCTTCAAGCCATTGGCGGGAATTTTTAATGTTTTCAAACATGGAGGTTCTATCAACAACCAAGTCGTTTACAACAGGAAACTTGCTTAAGGGCTCTATTGTAATCTTATGTGTTTTTTTGGTCATTTCTTCTTCATTTACAAATGTTTTACATGCAAGCCGTGGTAAACCATTGATTATCATCGAACAACTGCCGCACAGTCCTTGAAGGCAACTGGATGAATAATGGATTTTAATATCATGTTTCACATTGATTCTTTCCAATAGGGTGGTTACTGGAATGTTGAGATCTCCTTCATAGGCATATTCCTTCATGCTTTCTGATGTTTTTATAATTACAGTTATTGAATCCATTTCTACCATCCCATTCTCTCTTCGGTATCGTTGAATGTAATTTTTAGTTCATCATTGTCAAGTGATATTACGGTTGTTTTTAAGTATTTGTCACTTGTTTCGGGATAATCTAATCTTTGATGAGCACCTCTGCTTTCTTTCCTTGCTAATGCTGAGGATAGCATTGCTTTTGCAATATCTACCAATGATTTTAATAAAATGTAATCATAATAGCTTCCATGGCTGTTTACATGGATTGTTTCAAGTGAATCCAGTCTATCCAACCCTTCTTTCAGTTCACTTTCTGTTCTGTAAATCCCCATGGTTTTGTTCATTATATTTGCAATTTCATTTTCAATTTCATATGATGAAACATTGTCGTTTTCTTTTTGCAATTCTTTCCAATTTTCATAGGCTTCATATTCGCAGTTTAATATTTTTCCATATTCTTTAGAATTGTCATTTTCACATTGTATTTCTTCCAATTGCTCGGCCACTACCCATCCGCCATGTATGGCTCCAAGCAATGAATTTCCTCCAAGACGATTGGCGCCGTGATATTGGGAGGAACATTCTCCAATAGCAAATAGGTTATCAATATTGGTTTTATGCGCATCATCGGTACGTATGCCTCCCATGAAGTAATGGACACCCGGATAAACTGGAATCGGCTCACGGGTTGGGTCAAGATTTAGATAATTCATACAAACGTCATAAACCTCATCAAGTTTAATCTTGACGGTTTTTTCATCTAAGTGAGTTAAATCCAAATAAACCTTATTTTCACCATCAATTCCGAGGCCATATTCATGACATACCCTGTATATGCTTTGGGATACAACATCGCGAGGCATTAAGGCGCCATGTTCGGGATACAATTCCTCCATGAAATACCATTTTTCACCATTGTGCAAAATGTATAATCTGCCGCCTTCTCCACGGGCCGCTTCAGTAATGAGCATTCGTTTAACAGGGGTTTCTATTGTTGTTGGATGGTACTGTATCATTTCCATATTGGCTAATTCAATGCCTTGCTGTAATAATTTCCCAGTTACAAATCCGTCATTGTGCAGGGATCCGCTGATTTTTCCAAAAACCTTATTCATGCCTCCGGATGCTATAACGACAAAATCAGCATAAAAATCTCTAATTTCTGCTGTATTTTCGTTAATCATAAATACGCCACGACAGACTTTATTATAATCCAATATTAATGATAAGAATCTCCAACCGACATGCCTTTCAATTTTATCTTTATATTCCCATTTCCTGCATTCGGTGTTGATTGCTGTTAGAATCTGTTTCCCGGTTCTTGCACCGGCGTAAGCTGTTCTCATCTTCTTTTGACCGCCAAAGTACCTGACATCAACATTACTGTTGTCATCTCTTGTGAAACTTGTTCCGAGTTTGCTTAACCAGTCGATTATTTCTGGTGCGTCGCTTGTTAGTTTTTCCACGGCATTATGATTGTTGATATGTTGTCCTGCATTGATGGTGTCGGCATAATGTTCATCTACAGAGTCGTCTTCTCCTTTTGTGTTTAATGCGGCATTTATTCCGCCCATTGCCATCACTGATTGTGAGCGTTCAGATTGGGCTGGTGAAAATAATTTCACATGCATATTTTTGCTGGCCGATTTTACGCTACATGTCAATCCTGCAAGGCCTGCACCAATCACTATAATTTCTTTTACCATTAAAACCAACTCTCTTATAGAATATAATAGGATAATTCCGATAGGAACAATAATGTAAATGTTATAATCAATATGATTCTGACAACTTTCCTGCATTTGTCATAATCATTTTTTTCAACTAAAAATCCAAATGAAATCAATAATCGAGGAATGCTTATTTGCAAATGGATGAATAATGTAATAAAGAATAATGTATCAATACTTAGATGAGTAATTTGCCAGTTGAAATTCGGAATGTATGCCGGAAGATAAATGTATGATAAAACATGTGCTGCAATAAAAATGATTATGAATATTCCGCTAATGGCCTGAACTGGCGTATCCTTATTAATTTGGGGATAAATACGTATTTTTTTCTGACTAATCTTGTCTTTAATAAATAGATATAGGCTTATGATTATATGGACTATGACAAAGGATAATAATATTTCGCCGGTTACAATAGTATTTGGGGTATAGGTAATTAATTCTGCTAGAATTAATCCGGCTAATAAAGCATGAGATGTGATGATTAGTATGATTATTATGACTAATAATGAATTTAATTTACGTAATTGAAACATTGTTAATTATTTATGTCCTTATTCATATTAAAGGTATAATTACAATTAACAATATTTAATAGGTATCTGGCTCAAATAATTAGTCATGTCAAATATCGATTGGTTTAAGTTTGAAAACAAGGATTTGGATTTTCCGATTTATAAAAAGAATCCTCATATTTCAAAAAGAGGCTGGATTGTATTATTCATTGCCCTGGCGATAGGTTATGTTTTTGTACAGGGATCACAGATTTGGCAGGGAATAATATCATGCATCGTCCTTATCGTTCCGGTATTATACTTTTTGAAATGGGATTATAAAGCTATTTTTCAAAAACCTGCCTTAAAAGATGTTGCTTTGGCCGTAGGTCTTTTCATTGCATACATTTTATATGCATATGTAATGACTATAATCTTATCAAACTTTGGAATAGCAGGTAATTCGGATGCTTCGCCGATCACGTTCATTGATATTCCTCCGTTGTTATTTTCATTGATGGGTGAGGAATTTATTAAGTTTATTCCATTCATTTTCTTTTTGAGAATTTTCTTTAAATACAGTGATAATCGTAAATTATCCATAATCGTATCAGTACTTGGTGTAATGGCCCTTTTTGCATGCATTCATGCATATGATTTAAAAATGCTTTTGTTTGCATTATTTATTCAGGGTTTAGGTTCAATATTTGAATTTATAGGATATATCAAAACAAAAAATGTCTTGATTTCATACATTACTCATTTGTGTACAGATGTGTTTATTTACCTGATTATAATTATGGGGATTGGATAGAAGTAAAATTTACTTCAATATCCAATTAAATCAATTTACATTTCTCTGTTTTTTCGCTAAACCATCCTTTTTTGTTACCTATGTAATATAATGCAAATGCAGTAATTAATGTAACGACGATTGTTGATACGAAATTGGTCATGTCAATTGTTGATGTGGACACGTCAAATCCTAAAGCCACAACCATAGCGATAGTAAAATTATTTGCGCTATGGAACGCTGAACCAGGTTCCAAACCGTTTGTCTTCCAAGCAAAAAATCCTAAAACAAGTCCATCAATAAACACTCCAATTACTCCTAAAATACTGTAGGGGTGCATTAATGCAAAGATTGCCGCTTGAGCAATCAATGCCAGGACAGGTATATTAAACCATGATCCTATAGTTTGCATTACAAAACCTCTCAACATGTATTCTTCTGCAATACACTGGAGGGGGATGATTATTAAGCATATAATGAAGAATGTTGGTGTTAATGTATTTGGACCCTGTCGTCCGGTTATCATGGCAGCTATAACCTGATATATTATGGATATTGCTAATGGAATGGTTAAACATTTAAAGTAAAGTTTCCAGTTCCATCCTCCGCGGGATGAGGAGTATGATGAAAAAGGTCTGTCACGAACAATCCTGGAAGCAATATATATTGAAGGAATGAAAATGGCTACAGACAGATAACCTATATAGCTTCCAAGTTCAGAATTCAATGAACTATATCCTTCACTTACTAAAGGAGAAATAACATCAAAACCATAGGCTATGCCAAAAATTGCAAATATCAAAGTTTGTAATACTAAATAAACAATTGCTCCAATCAGAAGTACAAGCAAGGGTTTATACCATTTATACTTTTCAAAAGTTCTCGGAAAAGTAATAAACTCTGGGAATTTATCATCGTTTTCGTTCATAATCATATATTTGTTTAAACTAAATATATTTACTTAACTTATTGGAAATATTAATGAGCACAGGGTTTGGTGTGAATTTCAAAAATTTTATAGTTATTGGGAAATAAATTTTTTATTAGAGTTTTAATGATCCGAATCGATAAGTATCGGAACTTTTTTATAAGTTTTATACGAATTGTTCGTGTTATTTTTGGGTTTCTTTATATAAAATAAAGAGTTTAGGGGCCTGAATTTTTTTGATATAAATTCAAGCTAATTTATCTTATTTTTATATTTTGTGATGGTTAACATTTTTAGTTTCTAAAAATACAATTGAATAAACATTAATTTTTAAAAAGGGTGCAAAATATCGTTAAATTTAAGTATTATGTGTTACATATATTTATTTGGCGATAAAAATGAAACACAGATTAAATTTAGATATTAAAGACCCAAATTATACTTTGTTAAAAGAAATATTTAAAATTATGGATTCTAGAAAATCTTCACAAATTTTAGCATCCTGTGGATTTAAAAATTTAAATAAACAAATAACTACTTTTAAAATCATATTTATCAGCATGTTCTTTGTATTAGATATTCCATTCGTCTTAAATGAACTTGAATCCAAAAAAGAACTTCAAAAATACTTTAATATTTCAGAAATTTTAACTGCAGATCAAATTTATAAAACTCTTTCACTTCAGGACTCTGAAAAACTTTTAAAAGTATTAAATAGGGTATTAAACCACCAAAATAGAGTAAAGAGAAGAGGAAAAAAGACATTTATTGTTGATGCAACACCAATTGACTTAGATTTCAATTTTAACAGAAATAAAAAGACAAAAGAACATCTAAAAACTTTAAATTTAAAATGGAGCTATTCATCCTCTAAAGGATTTTATATTGGATTTAAAGCCACAGCCATCATCGATTACGATAATATGAATCCTGTTTCAATTTTAATCCATTCTGGAGCTCCCAATGATGCAAAACTTTTTGACGAAATAATGGAAAATCTGCAAAAAAGACGAATTATACAAAAAGGAGACATATTAATCTTTGATAAAGGCTATTACAGCTATAAAAACTATCAATTGGGAATTAGCAAATATAAAATTGTTCCATTCATTTTTCCAAAAGACAATTTCAAAAGAACAAAGCTCAATGATCAATTATCCTATCCATTACAAGTATTTAAAAAAACAAAGAAAATATTAATTCAAAAACAATTTTACAAGAATTTAAAACACGAATTACTCAAAAAACTCGACAATTGGCAAAAATTCAAACCAATCCGAGGAAAAATGGAAGACTTCTTCAAATTACTCAAACAAGGACTAAATTTAAGAGCAATACATAAATACACACCAAAATCAGTAGCAAAAACTGTTTATTTAAATGTATTTTTAGGAGCACTAATCATATCACAAGGATTTTACTCAAAAACCGCCATACAACGACTTTCAGAAAACTAAAAAATTCAGACCCCTATATATTTTTTATCAAATAACACATTCAATTTTATATATAATTAGACTAAAGACGTCCAATATAAAAAAATAAAAATAGAGGTAGTGGATAAAAATCCAACTACTTTAAAAAACTTAACACTCAAATCCGCCGTCACACCTGATGATTTGACCATCTAAGAATTCAGATTCGTCAGAAGCAAGGAATAATGCTAATGCAGCAATATCTTCTCCTTGACCTACTCTTTTCATAGGGGCCCCGTCAATCATCATTTGCAATGCTTCCACTCCTCCAATACTATCCACCATAGCGGTGTGGATAGCACCAGGGGCAATACCGTTACATCTTATTTCAGGACCAAGTTCGAATGCTATGGATTTGGTAAGACCGGCAATAGCGTGTTTGGATGAGATGTAACCTACAAATCCAAAGTGTGCAGCGTAGGATGCTACTGAACAAGTGTTAATTACAACACCCTTTCCTTTTTCCTTCATTACTGGAGCTACCAATTGTGTTAAGTATAATGGGGCGTATACGTCAACGGCAAATACTTTGTCCCATTCCTCTTTGGTAATTTCCAAAAGAGGGGTTACGCTTAAAAGTCCTGCATTGTTGAATAAAATGTCGACAGTTCCATATTTTTCAATGGTTTCATCAAAGATTTTTTTAATGTCTTCAACATCAGCCATATCAGCAATAACTGCAAATGCTTCTCCACCAGCTGCTTCAATGTCATCAACTACGGCTTTTGCTCTTTCTTCGTTTCTTCCAGTTACAACAACTTTAGCACCTTCTTCAGCAAATAATTTAGCTGTAGAACGGCCCATACCGGAGGTTGATCCAGTAATGATTGCTACTTTTCCATCTAGTTTACCCATTTATTTCACCTTCTTTAATCATAATCCTATGATTTTATGTTTAATACTTTGTAGGCAAAGATATTTAAATATTAATAATATTTTTTTGCATAACTCTAAATACAATTCAGAATTTTTTTAAATATGTTGTTTAATGACCATTATTTTAAAAATATTGTCTTTTTTTTTAATTTGTCAAAATAATTGCAAACCGGGTGAAAGTTGAGAATATGAGAACGGTTGATCAAATAATCAATGGGTCGAATAGGATTAAATATTTATACTAAAAAAAGTATAATAGTTAAAGTCCAGTACATGGATTACTTTTTCAGATATTTCTTTTAGACGTGTATCCGAGTGGTCAAAGGAGTAAGATTCAGGGTCTTATGCATTAGTTGCTACGTGGGTTCGAATCCCACCACGTCTATTTCTTGTTTTTTTAACTTTTTAAGAGTGAAAAGGCTCTTAAAATAGTTTATTTTGCTTACATTTCATCTACTATATAGATGGCTTCCAACTATTTTAAAAAAAGATGAAAGAATATTATTTTTAAATAATATTCCTTTTTAATTTATTTTCTAATTGTTATCATGCTTTCAGCTGAAATTATGTAATTGCTGTCTCCTGATGAAATAACTACTTTATGTTTTCCAACTTTTAATTTGTTGGTGTTGATTTTCGCTATTCCATTTTTGTTTGTTTTTACAGCATATGTTTTATATTTTTTACCTGTGTAGACCTTAATTTTAACTTTAACATTTTTAACAGCTTTTTTTGCATATTTAACAGTAGCCTTAAAGTATATTGATTTTTTAAATTTATTAACTACATTCGGAGCTTTAACACTTGCTTTGGCTTTGGCAATCTTCACAGTCATTGTTTTTTTGATATTGGTGTTTAGAAGACGGATTTCAATTTTATGTGATCCTGCTGTTAGTGTTTTAGGGATTTTGAATGTGGTTATTCCGTTTGAATTAGCGTATGAGTAGTAGGTTTTTGCCTTGCCGTTAGTGTATACCTTGTAGGCAAACTTAAGGCCCTTCAAATCAGCACTTGCATTGGCAATTATCTTTATTTTCAATGCGCTGTTGATTTTTGAATATTTGTTTGAAGCAAAGTTAACTTTGGTAATCTTGATGCCGGTCACTGTTGGATTGACAGTTAAATTCAAGTTTACCCCATATTCTGCATCATGATATTGCATTCCCTGGGTTGTATAGTAAACATATAATCTTAAATTACCGACATCGGTTAATGTATATGAGGCCATTCCATTTTCATCTGTTTTTACAGAAGGAAGTGGATATTTGAAATTGTTTGAATCTCTAATAAATATCTCAAGGCCGCTTACAGGTTCGCCGGTATAATTTATCACCTGGATAATCAATTTGTCATTAAAATAATAAATGATGCTTTGATTGATTATTATTTTATAGGTGGTGTCCATGTTGATGTCTTCATAGGTTATTTCATATTTTCCGCTGCCGTTTATGAAGTAGGAGTCTTCAACACTGTAATCGGTCTTCACTTGGCATTCTTCTTTTACGGGTCTGAAAGTTTCATTATCATCAGTTACCCAAACTATAATGTAGTTTCTGGTTTTGATTGTTTCGGTAATATTTCCATCATTAATGAATGCGGAGCCTTTGATTTGGGCGTCTGAGAAGAAGAATTCTATTTCAGATTTGTTGAACTCGGAACTGTCAATTAAAACATGCGCATCGGTTGATTCGATTTCAGTGTTGTTGACAAGTGAATTTTTGATTTTCAAGCTGCTTTTCCGAGATCCATAATCGGGGGAAATTTCCATGCTGCAATTGTTTAGGATAGTGTTTTCCATGTCTATGTGACATCCTTTTCCGAAGTATCCTCCTGAAAAGTCAAAACCTGTATCGGTTATGTTGGACTGATTGAAATTCATTTCTGAAAGGCCTAACCATATTGTTTGGTTGTTGAAGTTTGTGTTTTCAATGTTTACTCTGTTGGAACTTCCCATCAAACTGGTATTGTTGAAATTAGAGGACTTGATTGTGATATTGTTGTTGGACAGCCTTATGTCTGAACGGCATAGTGTGGAGTTTATTATATCAAGGCTGTTTCTTGTGAAAAATGGGGTGCTTCCGACAATTGATATGTAGGATGGAGTGTACACGTGTTTACATGTAATTAGTGACTCGTAAATATTGCAGGTCACGATTTTTGAATGGTCCTCGTAGATGTCAGTTTCATATCCGAGAAACAACACTATTTCTATAGTTGATTTATCAAAGCTACAGTTTTCAAAGGTATTTCCAAATTCATAGCTGGTGAATGTTGTATTTATGAACTGACAGTTTTTGAATGTCATTTCATGCCAGGTAGTCATTGTCAAGTCTTTAAATACGATGTTTTTAAAGGTAACGTTTTTACCCAGATTTTTGAAATCATAACCGTCATGCCAAGGTACTATTTTTAGAGTGTCCATATCTATTGCATCATTTGTTTCATTAACGTCAAGGAATAGATAGGTATTGTTTCCATCAATTATTGTTTTTCCTTCGATTCCTTCAACCGTTATCGTTTTATTCAGAATTATATGGGTTTCATTTTCTGCATCAAGATAGTATGAGCCCTCTTCAAGTTGAACCGTTCCATCATCTTCACATCCATCTATTAAATCTTTAATGTTGTGACTTTGCGAATTATCATTGAGGGATAAGTCACCGTCAGCACCAGTATTATTTTCATGAGCGGAAGCCAATCCGATACATAAAAACAAAACAGATGTGAATAAAAAGAATTTTAAATATTTGTTTTTAATAATATCACCTTATTATATTATAATCATAGTTCCTATTTATAATTATATGACGGAACCTTTTTTTCCTTATGGCTGCATATTTTTGAGCAATATTTTCAGTGCAGCCGATTTAAATTAACTATAAGAGTTTTAGTGCCAAAATTCGATAAGCGTGAACTATATCACACGTTTTATACGAATGTTCGGATTCTTACTGGATTTCTTTATATATAATAAGTATTAATATTTATATGTAGACAATGAATTATACTTACAAATATTTCAAATTGGAATATTTAATGTTTAGGAGAAACTATCTTTTCAAAAAGACAGAATATGTATTTAATCCATGCATATGCAACCGAAGATGAATAAACTGATAATATTTTTGATAAGGTATTATTCAAAACTATAGGGGGAATTTTATTACTAAGAGTCATTTACGAGTACGACAAAATAAACCCAGATTTAAGCGATACAGATTTAGGCAGCGAGCGGATAGGGCCATTAAGAAATGGCCGCCATGGAAAGAGTATAAGTTACATATTACCATATTGGTTTTAGTCGTTATCTCAATGGCTATTGGTGTTATAAATATTAAGATAACAGACAATATCAGCTTCTTATTATTGCCTTTAATATACTCTTTGGTCATGGGTTTAGTTCTTTATTTGGTGAAATCCGTTAAATTCATAGGTCCCGAGCAAGCTAAAGTAGCTGAGGGAGTAATGGTTTTACTCATTGGTGTTTTGCTTGCCAAATTAGCCATTTCAAGTGGTCAATCTATTGCTTCCATTTTTAAGCTAGGGCCTGCCTTAGTCTTGCAGCTTTTGGGTGATTTGGGCACTCTCATAGCATTGCCCGTTGCCTTGCTTTTAGGTTTTAGAAGGGAAGTTATCGGTATGACAAGTTCCATTTGTCGTGAACCTAACTTGGGAGTAATCATAGATAAATACGGTTTTAAATCTCCAGAGGCACGTGGAGTTTTATCCGTTTTTGTTATAGGGTCAATAATTGGTACTCCATTCATAAGTTTATTGTCAAGCATATGTACTTCAGTCATACCATTTCATCCGTATGCCTTTGCAATGGCATCAGGTATAGGAAGCGCAAGTATGAATGCTGCTGCATTGGTTCCATTAGTGCATTCGCACCCTGCTATGGCCACTCAATTGGAAGCTTTTGCAGGATGCAGTAATATTCTTTCATTCTGTTTAGGAATTTACATGTGTATGTTTATTTCCGTGCCTATAGCAGAAAAATTGTACGCGTGGCTATCTCCAATTTTAGGTAAAGGTGAGGCGCATATTGATGATGAAAATATTTTAAATGATGTAAAAGAAGAGGAGGATGATTCAGGCGGATTAAGTTTAGGAAAACTTAAAAGATGGAGCGCATTGCTTCTTGTATTTTCAGTCATTGTAACTGTCGGTAATTACGTGGGATTTCACACTCCATTAATTGACACATTTATTGGAATGATGATTATTTCAATCGTTACCCTTGCAGGCATGGCTCTTGAAAGGATCTGTCCAATCCATATCCAATCAATTATCTTTATAAGTATTATAGGTTTGATTATAGCGATTCCAGGCATGCCAACTGCTGATTTTGTAGCTCATTATGTTTCCAATGTTGAGTTGACTACAATCTGTACTGCATTTCTAGCTTATGTTGGTGTTTCAATCGGTAAGGATTGGGAAGAGTTTAAGAGGATTGGTTGGAGAGGAGTCATAGTTGCTTTAATTGTAATAGTTGGAACTTACCTCGGCTCTGCAACTATTGCGAATTTGACTTTGTTTGCAACTGGAATGATATAACTCCATTTTTTCCTTTTCTTTTTTTAATATATGTAAGACTGTAAAGTTAATTTTGGAAAAATTCTAAAAAGATATATTATATATTTTACAATTATTAATATAATGAAGGTCACAGCCAACTCAAGAAACGACAACATAAAAAGAATTAATGAAATCTACAAGGTTCTTAAGGAAAACGATTTCGGATATTTAATAGAGGAGAATACCTTTTTTAAAAGATTTCCGTTCTTAAGAAATAAGAAATACCAAGAAGAAGTAGCAGTTCTAGATGAGACCGTTCCAATAAGAATACGAAACGTGTTGGAACAGTTAGGGCCGGCATATATCAAACTAGGTCAGATGTTAAGCACAAGGCCCGATTTGGTTGGAATAGAAATTGCAGAAGAACTTCAGCAACTCAGGGACAATACGCCTGTGACTCCTTTTGATGAAATGAAACCCCTGATTGAAGAGGAGCTTGACGCCCCAATAGACGAGATATTTTCAAGCATTGATGAAACGCCGATTGGATCAGCATCAATCGGCCAGGTATATAAGGCCACATTAAAAGAAGAGGACATGGAAGTTGCCATTAAAGTTCAAAAACCGAACATTCAGGAAATTATAGAATCTGACCTTAAAATAATGAAATTTTTAGCAACAAGAGTTGACAGATTCATATCGTCCTCCAGAGTTTACAACCTCCCTGCTATGGTCGACGAATTTGATCGAAGCATCCTTAAAGAGCTTAATTTCACGGAAGAACTGATGAACCTGCAAAGGCTTTCAGCAAACTTTCGGGGTGTTAGCTACATAAAAATACCCGATGCATATATGGACTACTGCTCTGAAAAGGTCCTTACTATGGAATTGATAAAGGGAGTTGAAGTCACGGATTTAATCAAGGGGGATTATCCTGAAATCGACAAGAAAAAAATAGCAAACTACGGCCTCAAGTCTTACTTTAAGCAGATGATGATTGATGGATTTTTCCATGCAGACCCGCACCCCGGCAATCTGATTGTAACCGAAGACCAGAAGCTATGCTATATCGATGCGGGAATGATGGGAATTCTGAACGATGACTTTAAGGAGGATTTGGCGGAGTTGATTCTATTGATGATAAGCGGCAACTCAAGCAACATCATCAATCAGCTAATCTACATGGACATTATCACCACATCACAGAACACCCCTGAATTGCAGGATGATATAGACAGTTTAATGAACTTATATTACGGTGCTGAACTGAGGAACATGGATGGGGCAATGGAGGCTTTGTTGAATGTAATGATTAAAAACAACATAGTCCTTCCAAAGGAATTTGTCATGATCGGCCGTGGAATAGCAATCATCGAAGACACAGGTAAGAAATTGGACCCGAACTTCAATGCCGCAGCAGAACTGAAAAAGCTATCCCGCAAAATAATCACAAACAAATTCAAGCCAAAAAGGATGAGCAAAGTCGGTATAAACTATCTGTTGCAATTGGAACATTTGGCAAAGGGTTTGCCAGACACCATCAGAAACACGGCCACTAAAATAGAGGATGGGAATCTTGAAGTAAAATTAAGACATGAACAAATCAACGAATTGGCAAATCAGTTGTCAGTATCATTAATTTTGTCATCAATGATTATAGGGTCCTCATTGGCGATTATAGGAGGGGCAGGTCCAAAAATTTGGGACATGTCAGCAATTGGACTGATTGGTTTTGTCTTTAGTGCTGTGTTAGGTGCTTTTTTAGTAATCGAGTATATGATAGAAAGAGATTAGGTTCAGCGAAAAAACTAATGGCTTATCGGAAACTCAAAAAAGTAACAATTACATTTTTCGTTGTGACCCTTGTCACTTTACTTATTTTTAATCAAAATCCTTTAATTCAGCATTTTCGTCATGGATAGATTTCAATTCATTCAATTCCTTTATTTCATTGTCTTGTTTCGTTTTCCCGTGTTCACTAATCAATAAGATTATCTATTATTTCAAAAAGCTCATGATAGTTTTCAAAAAGATTCACAATTTCATCATCATTTTTAGACATCAAAACTATCTTCAGCCGCTTGTCTTCTTTAAAGATTTTCACTTGGTCTGATTCATTATTGTCATCGAATGCATCAAGAATTAATGATTTGATTTCATTATATTTATCTTCAGTTAAATTATACATTCTATTGTGGTTTAAGATATCCATTGCATGAATAATTCCAGTATCTTGCCTATCAATACAGGAAGACAGTCTGATTTTGGTATCCATATAATAAGGGGCTTCGATTTTGTCTCGGCGAAGCACAATGGAAATTTTTGATATCACATGGTTATCATCGCAATTTTCATTCACAAATTTAACCAATTGAAACTGCTTTATATTTCCACCATTGTTCATGAAAGTCATGTTAATATATTATTTCGATGTTCATTAAGAAATTTATGTTTTTTTTAGAATGTGGAGGGCATTGCTTTTTTGTAATGCGAACTGCACTGGCAGTGTGAATACGAACCACAGGATGTTCATCATTTTCTGCAATCCATTCTAATTTATCCAGGTAAGGTTTTACACAATCAGGGTTTCTTTTTCCAATTACTCTAAACATTTCCGGTGCTTCCATTCTGACTTTCTCCGCCGAATCAAATATCATTTGGTAGAAAATCTCCAGTTTTTCACAAAACAATTCCGGAGCGTTCATTGCAATGTTTTCACATGCCCAGATGAATGCATGTCTAACGTTGTATGATTCATCATCTTTCAATTTCATTAATTTGTCAATATATGGAATAATCAAATCTTTATTGGCCCGGCCTATCCTTCCCATTGCATTTGCTGACCTTTCTCGCAATTTGGGATTGTCAGCTTCCAGGTAGTCTGCAATATCTGGAACATGCCCTTCTATTTTGGCAGGATATTTCAGTCCCATTTCTCCAAGAATCCATAGGGCCTTTGCTTTCACGGTAATTGAATGATTTTCATTCAATTTAACTGCAATATCATCTATATTTTCTTTCCAGTTTTCCTTATTTTTTGTTAAGGCTCTTAGTTCTTTCAGTATCTCTTTATCATCACTATCTCTTGACATATTAATGCTTTCAAGTATTGTTTTATTAATTATTGATTTTGATAGTAATTAAATTAATGCAAATGTTGGGCATTCCTAATTCAAAAATTTAGGTATGCCTAAAAATTTATATAGTATTCCACACAACTATTATATAAATCAAATTAACCTACGGAGGTATACTTATGAATTTAGAAGGCGTAGAAAAAACAATGCTTTTAACATTATTTGCCAAAGCAAAGCATTCACAGCAAAAAAATCATAAATTCTATGATTCAAAGGCTATAGAAGTAATTTCAAAAGTTGATTATGATTTCAGCATAGCTGAAAAGGACAAATTCATGCAGCTTGGAACAATCGCAAGGACAATCGTATTGGATGAAATGGTTGGTGACTATATCAATGCCCATCCTGAATGCACAATTGTGAATATTGCATCTGGAATGGATACACGTTTCAACAGGCTGGATAACGGCAAAATCAATTGGTATAATGTGGATTTGGAAAACTCAGCAAATTATAGGCTGAAATATATTGAGGATACAGACAGGGTAAAAACACTCGCCTATTCCGCAATGGATTCAGGTTGGGCTCAAGAAATCCTGATAAGGAATGATGTCCTATTCATTGTTGAGGGACTGACAATGTATCTAAATCAGAAGGATGTGGAGGACATCATTAACATAATAGATGAGAATTTTGATAAATGCACAGTCTTCATGGAGATAATGCCTCCAATTTCAGTTGAAAACACTAAAGAGGAATCAATAGAGGATACTGACTCCAAATTCATATGGGGCGTTGAAAAAGGTCATGAATTGACAGAATTTAACCATAACTTCAAATGGATTAAGGATGTTAATCTGTTTGAGGGGGTCAATGTCTATAAGCCACACTATAGGATAGTTACATGGCTTCCAATGTTGAGAAAAAGAATGGATTATATTGCTGTTCTTGAAAAATAAATCATTATTGTTAGTAAGTGCTTTAATAAGTACTTGCTAATTAATTAATTAAATTTTTAAATGCAAAATCATAGCATTTTTTCGCCTATCCGCAACTTTCATTGAAATTTTTGCATACAATCCTACTTTTTTATTTAACATTTTGATTGCATCTTTATAAAATCCCCTACATTCTATCAATTGGCAATCAGCTTTTTTTGCAAATTCATTGGCATCTTCCAGATAAAAATACATAATTGCTGATGAATTCCCGGTTCGTTTAACATAGAAATTTGTATATTTAATTCCAAATTTGTTGGTGGCATCAAAGATTAATTCCGCATTTTCAAAGATATTCTTAGTGGCACTGATGAATTTGAGAACATCGTTCTCATGGAAATACTGGAACACTCCAGAAACTATCATTAATGTTGGTGAAGTGGTGTCTAATTCTTCACACCACTCAAGTTTGAATAGATCTCCTTTAATGAATTTTTCATTTTCTCCCACTTCAAGGTATTTTTCTCTCAGTTCAATCACTTCAGGTAGGTCAACTTCAAAAAACATAGAATTCTTTCTATTAATCCTATAGTATGATGTTTCAAGACCCACTCCCAAATTGACAATATTGCATTTATCATGATTATCGATGTAATTCTGTACCATCTGGTCTAAATTGTAGCTTCTAGCAACATTCGCTATCATCGCCCACCGCATATGCGTATCTGCCTTTAGCACAGTGATTGATTTGAAGCAGACGGGAGGAGAGGTTATCTTCGATAAATACATTATCCATATTGTCAATATTGATGTTCATGAAAGCGATGACGGTTCCATCAAATAGGGAGTAAGTTTCCATTTTTCCATATTCGGCATCTTTTCCCAGTTCAATTGTCTTTTTTGGACCTTCTTCTATAATTGAAAATTCGGATTTTAAGACTTTATCAAACATTCCATAGAGATTTTCATTCATATACTTAATTTATGACAATTTTTTATTAAAGTTAGTGGTGAACCTAAGCATCAGAAGTTTCATACGAATTGTTCGTATTTCATGTGATTTTTGCTATCTATACTTTTTAATGAAGATTGCCGTGACGATGACCGTTGCAATAACCGAAATTATGTTTGCAGTCATTGAAGGCAGTCTCAAACCTTCCTTGGCTTGCAGGATATATGCAAATCCAATTAAAGTACACACGACAGCCGGAGCCAATGTAATGATGTACGGCTTTTCCTTTTTAATCAGATAGGCGGTTGCAGTAAATAGCACTATTGTAGCCACTATCAATTGGGACCAGGCAAAATATCTCCAAATCAAACTGAAATCAACAAAGGTTAGGCCAAATGCCACCAGACCCAAAGGCAATCCTATTTTCAGCCTTGTAATTAACTTGTCTTGACCATGATCGAAGTGATCGGCAATTGTTATTCTTGAGCTTCTGAGTGCTGTGTCTCCTGATGTAATTGGACAGATAACAACTCCAGCAATGGTTAAAATCAAACCGACAGGTCCTATCAATGTTTTTGCCATTTCATAAACGGCAACTGAAGGGCTTGAACCGTAAATTACTGCAAGCTGTGGCTGGCCATGGAAAAATGCCATTGCAATGGCTGCCCAACAAAGGGCTGTTATGCCTTCCAATACCATTGCGCCAAAAAACACTGGCCTTGAATCGTTTTCATTTTCTATGCATCTTGCGACAATCGGGGATTGGGATGCATGAAAACCGGAAATGGCTCCGCAGGCAATGGTGACGAATAGGTATGGGAAAATAGTTTTATCAGTCAGATACAATCCCTGTGTTGTAAACTCTGGAATTGTGTATCCCGGATTTAGAATCAATGCTCCTGTCATCAAAACTGCCATGATTAGGAACAATACACCGAAGATAGGATATATTCTTCCGATAATTTTATCAACCGGAAATATTGTTGCAATTAAAAAGTAGGCAAATATTATTATTATCCAAATATGTATATGGACATTAGTCAGGTCGGCAAGTAAATCCGCAGCTCCTGTTGCAAAAGTGGCCGCAACGAAAATACCAGTCAGCACAATAAGAATCGCAACAACCTCTTTTATTTTGCTTCCCAAATACTTTGAGACGATATTCGGCATTGTCAGCCCATCATTTCGAAGGGACATGAATCCTGAGAAGAAATCATGAACTCCACCAATGAAGATTGTGCCCAATGTAATCCATAAAAATGCTGCCGGACCAAATAATGCACCTTGTATTGCTCCAAAGATTGGCCCCAAACCGGCGATATTTAAAAAATGAACTAAAAAAGCCCTGATTCTAGACATGGGCATATAGTCAACACCGTCATGCAATCTATATGCTGGAGTTTCTTTGGTCTCATCAACACCCACAGTCCTTTCAACAATCTTTCCATAAACAAAGTACGATGCAATCAATGCTAAAAGACAAATGATAAAACTATACATTGTAACATATTTTTGTATTTCAATTATAAAAAAAATTTTCGCATTGTGGAAATGCACTTGCATTTTGACTGATCAGCACAGCTGATTCATGATGGATTGGCAATGATGCGCTTTAGCATGATGTTTCAACGGTTCTTATGGAAGGCCATGATAAGGGCCAATTTCGAATTTAAATTTTGGGCGGTAATCATGAAAGATGGTATACGAACTATTTTATATGAATTAAAACGAACAGTTCGTATTTATTTTTAATTTGCATTTTAATTTGTTTAGTTTTTCACTTATTTTATTGAACAAGATTGCTTTTTTCAATTATAGTTATATTTATAAACCTATAAATTACTAATATACTTATAACTATGGGAGATTTTAAAATGAGCGAACAGAAACCCATCCAAATCTTTTCAAATTCCAATGAGAATGTTGGAGTCAATGTTGTCAAAAGCCCAGTAAAACTTACAATTCTAGAAATGCTCAGAGATAGAGATATGGAATTCGATGAAATAGTCAGCAATACAGGTAAATCAAAATCCACAGTTTCAGTTCATCTTAAAAGTTTAAGGGAAAGTGGAATCATATCTTATAAGGTTCATCCTGTCGATAATAGAAAGAAAATATTTTATTTAAACTCAAAATATATAGGGTCTGTTGACGTTTCCGAGCCAAAGGAAATTGAGGAAACCAAAGCTGATTACCTTGTAAAAAACATCGTGGATGAGGACGCCGAATTTTCCACTTTACTGTTCCATACTCTAAAGGCCATGCTGATTCAGGAAGGAATAAATATAGATCCGATTTTGCAGTCCACAGGAAATAGCATTGGCAGGTCCATCTTTGACAAAGTGTATGATGACGATTTGGATGTGTTCATGGAAAACATCGCCGGTTTTTGGCAAGAGAACGGTTTAGGCAGAATCACTTTTGATGTAGGCCAAATCATTAAGATTACCACATACGATTGCTTTGAATGCGGATTGCTTCCAAGAACTGGAAAACCTGCCTGTTATTTGGACACAGGAATCCTAGAAGGATTGTTCACGGAATTTTTCAACCTCCCAGTTAGCGTCATTGAAACCCAATGCTATACGATGGGTGATGAAAAATGCGTATTCGAGATTGAACCCCTTGGGATTACAGGTTACTAATCATCTTCAAATTTAATTATTGTTGTTGTTAGATAAGGCTTTTCGTTGGAAAATCCTTCTATTATCTTTTCATTTTCACGTGTGCAGTTCTGCACGGAATAAATTTCCTTTTGCCTTTCATCCTGCTCTATTGTTTTTTCCAGCTCAGAAGTGTTTCTGGAAGCTTTCATAAGCACAATGGAGTCACTGTATTCAAGCACCTGTTCCAGCCTGTCATCTATTTTAGGAACAATGGACAATATCTGGTTCTGTTCCACCAATGCCTTGTTTCTGGCCGCAGCACAGGCTGTAAAAGAGGTGATTCCCGGCACTGTTTCAATTTCATATTCTCCAATCAGCTTCTTCTGGACATATGCGTAAGTGCTGAACACTGATGGGTCTCCGAGTGTAATGAAAGCGACATCCCTTCCGCTGTTTAGGTATTGGGCTATCATTTCGGATGCGCTTGTCCAGATTTTTTCAAGTTCCTCTTTATCTTCAATCATTGGAAAAATAGGTGTAACAAGCATTAATCTTTTATAATCGTCTCTTTCTTCAAGTATTGGCTTCACGATTGATAATGCAATACTTTCCTTTTCTTTGGATGATTTTGGTGTAAATATAACCGGCACTGATTTTAAAATTCTAGCAGCTTTCAATGTAAGCAATTCTGTATCTCCAGGTCCAACACCAATTCCGTATAGTTTTCCTTTTTCTGCCATATAATCACTTTTAATTACAACATTTTTATTTATATATTACTTTTCAAATGCTCTTCCTATAATTTATTTATATTATCCTAACTAATATATCTTTAATGTCAAATTCTATTTTTTGCCCAAATTGCGGAATGTTGAAAAGTAACTGTACATGTGGAAAGTACGCCAAAAAGGAATCTGAAGGTCCAACCAATCTATTCAGCTTTTCCAAACCTAGGACCTCATCCATATTGGACGATGAAATTCCCGAAGTCTATTCAATTGACAATCATAAGCTGGATGAGGGAACTGCCGCATATCTAAAGGAAATTTATCCCGCAATAGATGAGGAGATAATTGAAAACTTTCCATTTACAGAGCCTAGATCAGGTCAACTGGATATCATTCAGGATATAAATGACGCTATAAGAAAAGGATACAAGTACATCATCTTGGAGGCGGGCACCGGCACGGGCAAATCTGCAATAGCCACAACACTTGCAAAAATGTATGAATCAGCCTATATCCTGACCATGACCAAGCAGCTGCAGTCCCAATACTCAGGGGAGTTTGACTTTCCTTTGGTTAAGGGCAGGGGTAACTTTTCATGCTTGAATCAAAACTTGGAAACAACCTGCGACATGGGGGCATGCAAGACAGCACCAACATCCAAAAACTTTTTCTGTCAATATGGGGTTGCCAAAAATCCGTCTCTCGATGCTGAATTGGCATTTGAGGATTCATTCGGTGGCGCTGTTTTTTACCAGTCAGCCAACCATTGCCACTATTGGAACCAGAAGGCCAATGCAATCAATTCCCCAATAACTTTGATGAACTATGACTATGCGATTGTCGAGCTTAATTACGTCAAGCATTTCGCTCCACGTTCCCTTTTGATATTGGACGAAGCCCACAATATAGAGAACAAATTGATGGCCACGATGGAAGTTACATTATATAATCGCACCCTTGAAAAGGACATTAGCAAGAGAATATCAGAGGAAACATTAAAAGATGGCGAGCTTTCAGATTGGAAGATGGAGGTCAGTGCGATTCGTGAAAGCTATGAGGATATAGACTTGAAGGATGTTGCAAAAAACAAGGCCGACAGAATCAGGTCCACAATATCCAGATTAAAGACTCTCAGCAATAACCTGGAAAAGGAGCCTAAAAATTGGGTCATTGACGCCGATGAGACAGGTGTCGTTTTTAAGCCGTTGAGGGTGCACCACTATGCCAAGGATAATCTGTTGAAGTATGGGGATGTCGTTATCTTCATGAGCGCTACAATACTTTCCCATAAGATGTTTTCCAAATGGCTGGGCCTCAATCCGAATGAGGTCTATCACATTAAGGTGGACAGTCCGTTCTCAAAGGAAAAAAGACCTATCATCCTGAATTTGGCAGGAAAGATGTCAGCAAATCGCATAAAGAATACTGCCCCAAAAACAATACCAATTCTGCAGGAAATTCTAAAAAGACATGAGGGAGATAAGGGTTTGATTCACACTCACAGCTATAAGTGCCAGCAGTATATTCTCAATAATCTCTATAACACCAGGCTGATTTCACATTCATCAAAAAACAGGGAGCAAATCCTGGATTTCTTTGAAAAAGATGAAAATCCTTTAGTTTTAGTTTCACCTTCAATGAGTGAAGGCGTTGATTTGCCTTATGACAAGTGCAGGTTCCAGATCATCTATAAGATACCTTTCCCTTACCTTGGAGACAAGCAGGTGAACATGAGAATGAAAAGGGACAAGAAATGGTATGCATACAAGACAGTAATGACTCTCATGCAGGCTTATGGCCGTGGAATGAGGGCAGAGGACGATTCATGTTACACATACATCATCGACAGTGACATCAACATGCTGTTCAAAAGTCCGATGTACAGGTCATTGATTCCCGACTTCTTCAAGGAAGCGGTTGTTAGGGTTAAGAAATAAACGGACCTGGAGGGATTTGAACCCCCGATCTCAGGATCCGAAGTCCTGCGTCATATCCTGACTAGACTACAGGCCCAAAAATAAATCTATTTTTCTTTTTCGTCGTTTATAGAAATAATTGGAATGTCATCGATATCTTCAACTTCAGCAAAGATGTCGTCGATTGATTCGCCTTCAAGAACTGCCTGGTTATATTCGAGCTCTTCAATTTCCTCAGAAGTCAAACCCTTTTTCTCTTCGGGTTTTTCACGAGCCGGCGGGATTTTATCAATCTCTTCTTGAGTTGGTGGTGCTGGTTTCGGTTTTGATGGTTTGAGTTTATTTTTCAAGTCTTTAAAACTGAATTCTCCAATTTTGTAAGATTCCTTGTCGAGAGGAATTTTACTTTTTGGAATGACTTTTTCGGTTGGTTCATCTTTTTCGGGTTTTGCATTCTTTTTGTCTTCATCTTCAATTGAATCAATGCTTTTGAACCAACCATCCATTGGATTTCTAAATCCTATTATCTTATATAATCCATATGCTAGGAATAACACGCCTAATATTAAAAGGCCAACTGTTATCACGTTTGTTTCGCCTGAAACAACATTGTCTATGATTCTTTCACTTCTTGTTGAGAATACATATGCTGAAAGTCCAAGGAATACCGCTCCTAAAACTGCGCTGACAATAGCTAAAAGGGGAGTCTTTCCAACCTTGGCATTCACCAGATTGTCGAAGCTTTCCGAAAGTTCCCCTGAAAACTCATCGAAAGCGTCTCCTCCCTCATCGTTTCCCTTATCCTCTTCCAGTTCATTTTCTGAAGGAGCTTTGATTATAAAATCTTCATCGATAGGAGTTTCCTCTAAATTAATTGCATCCCCTCCATCCTCATCGGGATGGTAGATGAATTCATCATCGATTTCTAAATCTTCGCTTTTATCCTCGTTGAGATATTCGATTAGCTCTAAATCCTCTTCAATATCGTCAGGAGAACCTTTGTCGTCACCCTCTGTGACATTGCTAATCATGTCCTTGAGATTTGAAATCCTATGATCTTTTTCTTCAGAATCTTTCATAAGAAATCCTCTTTAGTCGTATGCTCTCCAGGTGTGTTTGCATTTAGAACAAGTAAAAATTCGGGTTGGCGCCTCATCGGCACTTCGGGTTTGTATCAATTTGTATGTCGCTTTATCGTGTCCGCATTCCGGACAGGTCTCAGTTACACTAGGACCCACTTCAATGTCTTCTCCAAGCATCTTAACTGTTTCTTCAGCTACTCTTTTAGCAGAAACTTCATATTCATCGTTGTCTGCCAAATTTTTAGAATATCCGCAGCTACATTCCAGCTTCCCATCTTTTGGAAGCAGCATAGCTCCGCATTCGGGACAAAATTCCATTTAACTCTCCTCTATTAATTTTTTTGTTTTAACTCTATATACTCATTAAATTTTTTTTTTAACTTATTTAAATATATGCCCTTTTTAGCCCCTTTTTGCTGTTTTTAGGCAATCTTTAATTATTTCTTCATGGTCAAAAGCCAAATCGATTTCATCCAATTTTTCGGGTGAAAAAATTGCAATGTCTGCCGCATCGCTATCGGCTTTTTTAACACTCATATCCCCTTTTGCAGTATATGCCACTGTAACTGTGTGTCCTCTTGGGTCCCTATCCGGTGCGGAATAGACGTTCACTAAATCCATAAGCTCAACATCAATGCTTGTCTCCTCTTTGGCTTCTCGTATGGCTGATGTTTCCACGCTTTCACCATATTCCACAAATCCGCCAGGCAAAGCCCAATGACCTTTGTAGGGATCATTCTTTCTTTTTATTAAAATAAAATTAAAATTTTCATCAAAAATAAAGATATCAGTGGTTAATGAAGGAACTTTGTAATTTGACATCAAATCACATAAAAAAAAATAAATGGGAAGCTATAAAGCTTCATCGATAAGTTTTTTGAATTCGGAACTTTCTTTTTCGAGTTCTTCGGCTGCTTTTTTCAATACGACTCTAGGCCTTTTTCCTCTTTTTGTCTTTATTGTCATTTCAGGTTTTCCGGTAAGAGGATGGTCTATATTGTAAACAGCATATTCAACGTCAGGGTCCTGCATTAGGATATGCCTTAATGCATTGCAGACTCCGTGACTTTCATCCTTTACAATAAATGTTAACTCTAAAGTTTTGTCTTCTATAATTTCAATATTTTCCATTTTATCAACCTTAATTAATCATTGACGTAATTTTTAGACACTTTACGCCTTTCCTTTTTGTTACATGTATTACATTGAAGCTCATTTCCCTTTGAGGTGGTGTGCATGTAGTCCCTGCAGCGTGTGCACATTGCTTTGAGCACTCCGCATTCGTCATCAACAGTGCCTAAATCAACATTATCTCCGGTAATCTTAACCACTTTTGCTTGAATTATGTCTCCTATTCTAAAAGCGTCTCCTAATTTTTCAAGATAATCTTTTTTAGCCTGGGATATGTGAATGGCTCCCATATACGGCAAGGCTAATGGTCTTGGATTGTCTTTGATACAGTCAATTTTTACATTTGCCCTTTGAGGCTTGATATCAGTGATTTGACCGTATACCATATCTCCAACTTTCAGAAGTGCAGGTTTTGTAGCACCTTCAACAGAAATAACCTTCATTTTTTGATTAATTTTAACATTGCCTATTACTGATGATTTTATATCACCATTATCATCATAAGTACCGTCTCCTGGAAGATACTGTTCGATAATTCCTAGCTTATCTCCAGGCAATACTACTTGTTTGTCTTTCATACTCATATTAAAAATCACCAAAATAAAGATTTTATAAAATTTTCTTAATATTATAATTTTATATTATATTAATATTTAAAGCTATTTGTAACGTTCATGGAATAGTATTTCATCCAGCTGATAGTTTTCCCATTCTCTTTTGTTCAGCACAATCTCCAATTCCTGAGGTGTTAATAATGGTTTTTTATACATTTGAGAATCATCAATGGCTATTCTAGGGCATGCACTGACTACAAAGGCCTCTAGTTCAAGATAAGGTAGCAGTATATCTGGATTTATATGGTCTGCCAGTATGATGTAGGCTTCCATTCCATTGTCCTCTAAAGTCTTTTTGATTTCCTTTGCAAGGCTCATCCTGTATTGGCCTTCCTTTGAGGACACGATGATTCCCCATTTCGTTGCGGTCCTTGCCTTTGTTATCCTTGCAAACCTTATCCTTAAAATCCTGTCGGCGTATTCATCCATTTTCCTGATTTCGTTGTTGTATGGATCCAGTGCAAGAACGGGGGTGTTTGAAAAGAGATTTATTCCCAAAGGATGGAAATTTCCGCTGCCTACAAAGAGGAACGCTTCAACATCCAGGTCCTTGATTGATGAGAAGTTGCATCCCAGTACCTGCCCTTTCCTGGTTGATGGGGAGGAGCCTAAAATCACTTCCTTTCCATTGTCTTCAAGATAGTCCTTGATTTCAGCCAAAAGATGAAGGTGCTGTGTAGTGGTAACCAATCCTATTCTTGAATAGCCTTTAAGTTCATCAAGAGATTTTTCAAGGCTTTTTTTAATGTCAATGTTTGAGAATGCTTCAATGAATAGTGTAGGAACTTCGTATTTCAGCGGAAGAGGTGTGTGTCCGTAGTGGACAATCAAGTCGACTGAGCCTTTCATCTTATAGTCGCTCACGTCGCAGGCTCCAAAACAAGGGTCTCCGGATATGATAACTGTCGCTTCAGTTTCCACCTCGATTTGCTTTGCAATCTTGACGGCTTGCATTTTAAGGCCTTCTGGAAATTGAAGACCAACAGTTTCGGCATCCCTGGAATTGATCTTGCGGATTACTTTGTCCACATCCATGTTGTACATTGACATTTTAATCTTCAATTGTCTTTTCAATCACGACTTTTCCATCAATGACATCCAGCTTTACAATTGACAATACGTCAACACCGGTTTCCTTTTTGACAATTTCCTTTCCTTCGCCTTTTTCGATGACTGCCACGGTGGATTTTATTTCAAGGCCCAAATCCTGCAGGGTTCTGATTAGGGCTATCAATGTTCCTCCGGTACTTACGACATCATCGATGAGCAGTATCTTTTCGCCTTTGTGAAGGTCGTTGATGTAAAGGTTTGATGAGCCGTATCCTGTTTTTTGATAGACTTCAGTTTCGCCTTCAAGGCCGTATTGCCTTTTGCGGATTACGACAAAGGGCTTGTCTGTTGCGAGGGACAGTGCAGTAGCCAGATGTATTCCCATTGCTTCAACAGCCACAATTTTATCAACATCCAAATTTGCATGTTTATGCACGGCTAGGGATAGTTCACGCAACATTTTAGGGTCCATTGCAGGAACGCCATCGCTGATTGGATTTACAAAGTAATTATAGTCGCCTTTTTTAACGATTGGTGACTCTTCCAAAGATTTCTTAACTTCCTCTAACATAGTCTCACACAAAAATTTTAAAACTTAGATAAATATAAATATATTTTAATATAATTATATAATTTTGCTAATACAATTTTATTTGAGTGATAAGAATGGCAATGCTCGGAAACTTAGGAGAAAATCTTACTAATACAATGAAGAAATTAGTGGGAATGTCTGTTATTGATAAAAAGACAATCAAGGAAGTTGTAAAAGACATACAACGTGCATTAATTCAATCAGACGTTAATATTAAATTGGTTTTAGATTTATCAAAAAAAATTGAGGAAAGGGCTCTTGAAGAGGAACCTCCGAAAGGTATCACTCCAAGAGAACATGTCATAACGATTATTTATGAAGAGATGGTAAACCTTTTGGGCAGCGAGGCCGCCGGACTGGACATTAACGAGAGGCCTTACAAGATTCTGTTTTTAGGTCTTCAGGGTAGCGGTAAGACCACAACCATCGGTAAGCTATGTAGGTATCTTCAGAAAAAGGGTTTCAATCCTGCTGTTGTCTGTACAGACACATGGAGACCTGCAGCATACGAACAGCTAAGGCAATTGACAGAAGAGATGGATGTTCCGCTTTATGGTGATCCGGACAACAAGGACGCACTTGATTTGGCTGAAAAAGGTTTGAAAGAGTTCAAAAACAGAAAAGTCATCATTTTCGATACTGCAGGTAGGCACAAGCAGGAAGAGGACCTGATTGCCGAGATGGATGAGCTCGACAACATCATCAACCCTACAGAAGCAATCCTTGTAATCGACGGTACCATCGGTCAGCAGGCCGGCGAACAGGCAAGGGCTTTCTCACAGGCCACCGACATCGGTTCCATAATAATCACAAAACTGGACGGTTCCGCTAAAGGTGGGGGAGCTATGTCTGCTGTTGCAGAAACAGGCGCTCCAATCAAGTTCATCGGTACCGGTGAGAGAATCGATGACTTTGAGCTGTTCGACCCTGAAAGATTCATTTCCAGATTGCTTGGAATGGGAGACATCAAATCCCTTATAGAAAAGGCTGAAGAGAACATCGACGAGGATGTTGCAGAGAAGACCATGAACAACATGCTGAGCGGAAAGTTCACATTGATGGACATGAAAAACCAGTTTGACATGATGAACAAGATGGGTCCGATGCAGCAGGTCCTCAACATGATTCCGGGCATGGGAAACAAGATTTCAAAGGAAGCCTCCAAGATGACCGAGGACAAGATTGACACCTATAAGGTCATGATGTCTTCAATGACCGAAGAGGAGATGATGAATCCGAAACTCATCAAGCAGTCACGCATCCGCAGAATTGCCCGTGGTTCCGGCGTTGAGGAAAGTGAAGTCAAAGAGCTTTTGAAATATTACAACAACACCAAAAAGACCATGAAAGGTTTCGGCAAGCGTGGCGGACGTTTGGGCGGCGGAGCGATGAACCGCATGATGGGTCAATTCATGAACAGATAGCATGTACGGTTTAGCTAGAGAGATTTTGGATGAGACTGACGGAAAAATCTGCAGGCATTGCCTTGGCCGCAAGCTATCCAAAACGATAGAAGGGTCCAACAACATCGAAAGGGCCGAGAAAGTGTCCGAAGAGCTGGGCATTGATTTGAACGATGCTGACTGTGCAATATGCGGTAACCTGTTTGACAAGATCAATGATGATTTGTTCGCCAAGATAGACGATAAGATCAACCAGCTGGGCATCGAGTTCGAAACGTTTCTTGTCGGCTCGCAGATAGACAAGGACATCCAAAAAAGGGATGAGGAACTATCAGAAAAATTCGATTTGGATGTTGAAACCATCAAGAAGGAAGTCAATCGTGTAATAGGCCTTAAAATTTGGGAAATATACGGCAAGGAAGCCGAATTTGAAAGGCAGGACATTGTATTCAATGTCGATTTGAGAAAAAGTCCCAGGGTCAAGATACAAATCAATCCATTATATATTGAAGGCAAATACAACAAGTTCAAGCGTGGCATTCCCCAAACAAAATGGCCATGCACCAAATGCAAGGGAAGGGGATGCGAAGAGTGCAATTTCACAGGAAAGCAGTATCCTGAATCCGTTGAAGAGCTGATTTCTGAGCATGTATTGAAATTGACCAGAGGACGTGAAGCGAAATTCCATGGCGCCGGCCGTGAAGACATTGACGTGTTGATGCTGGGCTCTGGAAGGCCATTCGTTTTAGAGATAAAAGAACCTAGACTTAGAAATCTTGATTATGATAAATTGGAAGAGTGCTTAAACAGAATCAATGAAGGAAAAACTGCCTATCACAATCTCCATCCTTGCGAGAGACCAAGAAAGGCAGAGATTAAGCAGTCTTCTCCAGATACCTATAAGGTTTACAACGCTATCGTAAAATGCGATGAGGCATTTGACAGTGAAAAGCTAGTTGAATTGACTAAATTGAATGAAATCCACCAGCAAACTCCATTAAGAGTTCTTAGAAGACGAACAGACATGATTCGTATCAAGCACGTGCTGGATTTGTCATATGAAATCATCGATGAGGTGACCTTCAGCATGCGCATCAAGACCGAAGGCGGATTGTACATCAAGGAACTGATTTCAGGCGATGAAGGAAGAAGCAATCCCAATGTAAGTGAAATATTGGGCGTCAATGCAATTTGCGAGCAATTGGATGTAATTGAAGTAAGTGAGAAGTAGATATTATGGCAGAGGAGTTTACACATTTAACAGACAGTGGAGTACATATGGTTGAAGTTGGGGAAAAACCTGACCAAAAAAGAAGAGCTATAGCCAGCGGAAGCATATTTCTGGATGAAAATACAATTAAACTAATTCAAAATGAGGAGATCAAAAAGGGAAACGTTCTGACTACCGCTCAAATCGCCGGAATTCAGGCTGTCAAGAACACATCATCAATAATTCCGCTTTGCCATCCTTTGGCTTTGACCGGAATAGAGCTTGATTTTGAACTGAAAGATGATGAGATAATAGCAACATGTGCCGTCAACACTTTAGGAAAGACAGGTGTTGAAATGGAAGCTATCACCGGTGTCAGCGTTGCCTTGCTTACAGTGTGGGACATGGTAAAGGCTGTCGAGAAGGATGAGGACGGACAGTACCCAGACACCAGAATAAGCGATATCAAGGTAATCAGAAAAGAGAAAATCTAAAGTTTATATACTATGAAGAAAATAATTATATTCAGTTATTTTTATAAATTAATTTAATGGAGAATTATTATGGCGAAAAAAGATAATAAGATTTCTATGCCTCAAACCGGTGCAGGTTTGGTAAGATACTTTGATGAAGAAAGTTTAGGCCCAAAACTTTCACCTGAGCACATTATCATTGGTACTATAGTTTTAGCTATATTTTGTTTTGTTTTAAGATATTCAGCTTAA
This sequence comes from Methanobrevibacter sp., assembly GCF_017409525.1. NCBI lineage: Archaea > Methanobacteriati > Methanobacteriota > Methanobacteria > Methanobacteriales > Methanobacteriaceae > Methanobrevibacter > Methanobrevibacter sp. The sequence continues at coordinate 209,301 of NZ_JAFQSO010000004.1, forward strand.
TATTGTTTTTTTTAAAAAACAATACTACTTTTTTTTATTATAGATTATTATGTTGACTAAAAGAATTATTCCTTGTCTAGATTGTGACTTGCAGGTTCCAGAAGGCCGGGTTGTCAAGGGCGTTGAGTTCAAGCAGATAAAATATGCCGGAAATCCGGTTGACCTTGCGACACGCTATTATGAGGAAGGCGCAGACGAGGTTGTCGTTCTAGACATTACCGCATCACATGAAAGGCGCGCTACAATGGCGGACGTTATTGACAGGCTAACAGAAAATGTGTTCATGCCAATCTGTGTAGGTGGCGGAATAAGAAAGGTCGATGATTATATCAAGATGCTTAGGGCAGGCGCTGACAAGTGCTCAACAAACACAGCGGCCATCAAGAATCCGGAGCTTTTGACCGAAGCTTCCAAAGTGGTCGGATCACAGGCCGTAGTGATTGGAATCGATGCGAAAAGAAGATATGTCTCACATCCTGATGACGCACCGGACAAGATAGTAATCGAGACAGATAAGGGCTACTGCTGGTTTGATACAAGCATCTATGGCGGACGTGAGTTTACAGGCATCGATGCGATTGCATGGGCAGTCAGATGTCAGGATCTGGGTGCCGGAGAGATTCTTTTGACAAGCATGGACGGTGACGGAACCCAAAACGGATATGACATTGAGCTTAACAAGGCAATCAATGATGCGGTCGACATTCCGGTAATAGCAAGCGGCGGTGTCGGAGAGCCGAAGCATATCCTGGAAGTGTTTGAAAAGACAGACGTTTCAGCGGCCCTTGCAGCAAGCATATTTCACTTCAATCAGTATTCAATTCCCACAGTTAAGCAGTACCTGAAAGAAAATGACGTGGCTGTTCGCTTATGATAATCAAGGCACCCATCGATTTGCAACTGACTCAGATGTCAGGCCAGACCTCCCAACCTCCATGGAAGTGTGTTGATGGTGGTTTCAGTGATGTTGTAATGGTCGAGGGAAAACCTGTTCTTTTTGATGTGAAGCAATCCGGCGAGTTTATTGATTTTAATTTTAAGGGCGATGTTTCAAAATCAGCAGCCATTTCGAAATTGAACTACATCTACGATCTTAATTTTGATTTGAATGGATTTTATAGGTACTTATCCAACCATGCAGAGCTCTGCGACATGTCTGAATTCTGCAATGGCTTGAGACTCTTTCTTGCAAAGGACGAATTCGAATGCATAATCTCATCAATCTGTTCTGCCAACAATTCAATCAAGCGATGGACAAAATCCATAAGCGATATAAAAGAGAAGTGGGGAAAAAACTATTTCAATAACTTTTATTCTTTTCCAGACAAATCCGTAATTCAGGATTTATATGAAGATGACGAGGAAGAATCGTTGGCTTGTGGAAAATGCAGTGGAAACAACTTGAAATCATGTGGCGTAGGTTATCGTGCAGGCTATATGAAAAAAGCTTCAGAAATCTTTACACTTGAAATTGACCTTTCTGAAATTCCCAAGATGTCCTATGAAGAGGCTTTTGAGACTATTTTAAAAGTGCCGGGAGTGGGTCCAAAGGTGGCTGACTGCATACTGCTTTATGGATTTGACTTCAAGGAGGCTTTTCCATCTGATGTATGGATAAAAAGGATTGTTTCTTACTTATATTTTGATGGAAAGGACATAAGCGTAGCCAAGGTGCGTGACTTTGGAATGGAGGAGTTTGGCCAATATGCAGGCTATGTGCAGCTGTACATGTTTCATTATGCGCGAAAATCAGGCTTGATGGCCAAATTGAAATAGCTTAAAAAAATATTTTAAAAATTGGTTTTGTCCAGGTCTATAAAATTGATTTTAGTCTGAATTATTGCTTTAATTTAATAATTAGACTTATATAATTTGAAAATCATATATTCGTGTGAAGATTGGAAGGTAAAAATCGTAAGATTTAGCCTGCAAGTCCTTGTCGCCACAGGCGACGACTTTCCATATTTGTCATGGTCAATTAGGTGGCTGTAGGTTCTTCATTCTTTGTATATTTCTTTTATTTTCTATTAATTCATTGAATTGCAGGGTTAATAGTGATTGGACATTTTTCATCATATTCATAGAAATCATTATCAATCCAAAATCCAATAAGTATTACTATGAAAATCAGATATGCTACAATGATTGTCGATGACATGCAGGAAAGCGTTGATTTCTACACAAAAACATTGGATTTCACTTTTGATGAGGAGTTTGATGTTCCCGGAGGAAAGATCACACTTTTGAATGGTGATGGCTTTGCGGGCATCGAATTAATCCAAAGCGATGCTTTTGAAACAGGCATATATTCCATAGGAATGGATGTGGAAGACATCAACGAAGAGATTGAAAAATTGGAAGAGAAGGGAGCCAACATTGCCTTAATGCCTGTTGAAACACAGGTGGGCTACATGGCAAGAGTTATTGATCCCAATGGCATCAACATCGTTTTAGTGCAACATACAAGGTAGTCAAATGCAATCAAAGAATCTAATCCTTTTAATATGTTCGGTATTGTCGTTTTTCACGGTGTTTGCCGTAAATGCAGTGATTGTCATAATTCCGACAATCGCAGCCGAGTTTCACATGAGCAATATCGTCCAGAATTGGGTTACCATCATATTTTTGCTGGTCGTAGCCGTAATGTCGGTTCCAGCAGGACAGATTTCGGGAAAATACGGCCTTAAAAAGGTCACAATCCTAAGCATAGTTCTCTTCATCATCATTTCTGTTGTCAATGTATTGGTCACAACCCAGGAGATGTTCCTGTTCAGCCGTCTGATACTTGGAATAGCATTGTCGTTTATCAACGTCACATCAATGGCGATGGTGGTGTCCGCCTTTGCACCTGAAGAGAGGGGAAAGGCCTTGGGAATCAACATCACTGCAGTCTATATCGGTTTATCCCTTTCTCCAGTTCTGGGAGGGATTTTAAACTATCAGCTGGGCTGGCAGTCCGTAGTTCTCTTTGGCGTCCCGTTCCTGTTTGTCATTTTGGCCTTGCTTTTAACCAAGGTGGATGAGGAATGGATCACCTTTAAAAATGTAAGTCTTGACTTGAAAGGCTCTGTCCTTTACGGCATCGGCATGGTGCTTTTCATGTACGGCTTCACGATACTCAATGAGACATCTGGAGTGATATTGACAGTTCTGGGTGTAATTGTCCTGGTGATGTTTGCATTTGTCGAGCTTAGGGTCGACAATCCGGTATTCGACGTGAGGTTTTTCAAAAACCACAGGTTTCTCTCAGCCAATTTCGCATCACTGTGCGCATATCTGGCCACTTTCGCCGTAACGACCATTCTCAATTATCACCTGCAGTACATAAAGGGATTCGATTCACAGACAAGCGGAATAATCTTGCTTGCCGCTCCGCTATGTCAGGTTGTCATCGCCCCGATAGCTGGAAGGCTCTCTGACAGATATGTTCCACAGATTTTGGCTGCAATTGGAATGGGGCTTGGAACGGCTTCACTTGTGATGTTCTCGTTTTTGGACAGTGGAACCTCGCTTGAGTTTCTAATCATATCCATGATACTTTACGGTGTCGGGTTCGGGCTGTTTTCCCCGCCGAACACAAACGTAATAATGAGTTCGGTTCCTCCAAAGGACACTTCCGTTGCATCTGCCGCCGTTTCGACCATGCGGACAGTCGGCCAGGCGATGAGTATGGGAATCCTGACCTTGGTCTTTGCCTTTGTGATGGGAAATGTAGCTATTGAGCCTGGAGTCTATCATCTGCTTATCAGCAGTTGCCAGATAACCTGCATCATTTGCGTCGTGCTTTGCGTGGCATCCGTGTTTGCTTCTTTTGTGGGAATCAGGTCTGCAGATGAGAATTAGGAAATGTTTTTTTCCCGTAATATTGCTTTGATAGTGAAAAATTGATGTCAAATCAAAGTGAATTTATAAATAAGATTTTTTAAATACACATTATCATAAATGTGATTTTCTGCACATCGAATATTTTAAAATAATAATTGAAATAAAGTATTTTTAACAATCAAAAGAGGTGAAATTATTTTGCAAAATTTTGAGGAAGTATTCAATCAAAATCCTGAACCGTATAGTTCGATTTATGAATTCATTAAAAGCACTGTTTTAGTAAAGTATCCCTGTTTGACATCATGTCATCAAAGTAACTTTGATGAGGAGGGAATCCCTAAAGTTCAGTACTATATTAGATATGCTGCGGATTTAACACTGGAAAAGTGGCATAAGCTAAGAGTCATGATCGAAAAGGATATTGAGAAATTTTGTTTAGATTCTGGAGTTTCTAAGGATCTTTTCATGGAGATTGATTTTATTGTGACTGTGGATGGTGATTACTATTTACAAACAGGGAAAGGATTTTAAGGATATTAAACCTGGTAAAATATTCCTATAAGTATGCTGAATGGAATTTCACAAGCATCAATTCTGCATTTGAAATTGCAGAGAATATTATTAGAACATTTAATGACTTAGATAATTAAAAACTATTTTAGAAAAAATTTATCTTAATTTTGCAAGAATGCCTCGACCTCTTTAAGGTTGGGGATGAATTGCGCTGTTGGGTGTACTATTTTTTTTTAATTAATTTTGTTGCATTTTTTTTATTTTGTGTTTTCTGGAGGCTATTTTAGGTCATGACTTTTTGTTCGGTATACTTTCTTTTTTTATTGTGGGGTATATTAAATTGTTTTGGGTGTGAAAAATTGCTCTGAGTTCGTTATTCGATTACTTTTCAAATGCTCTTTCTCTTTTTTTATATAGGAGTAATTTATAAATGATATATTATTCAATTAATAGTAATTAATTGTGGTTTTAAA